>NZ_JBVJPE010000003.1:0-8293 GCF_055582805.1 Streptomyces sp. NPDC107498
GGTCCGGCAGCAACGGCTCGATGCGTGCCCACTGGGCGTCAGTCAACGACACACATCAACCAACGATCAGATGATCCGAAGGAAACGGCCTAGGCCGTCGCGGGCGCCGTCGCGCGCCGTGTCGTCGCCGCGATCGTCGCCGAGCCGACCACGCGCGTGCCGTCGTACAGGACGATCGCCTGGCCGGGGGCGACGCCGCGGACCGGCTCGTCGAAGGCGACCTTCAGCTCGCCGTCCTCCATCGCCGCGCTCACCGGCGTCTCGCCGCCGTGGGCGCGGAGCTGGGCGGTGTAGCGGCCGGGGCCCTCGGGGGCGGTGCCGCACCAGCGGGGCTTGATCGCGGTGAGGGCGGTGACGTCCAGGGCCTCGGCGGGGCCGACGGTGACGGTGTTGTTCACGGGCGAGATGTCGAGGACGTAGCGGGGCTTGCCGTCCGCGGCCGGGTGGCCGATCCGCAGGCCCTTGCGCTGGCCGATGGTGAAGCCGTACGCGCCCTCGTGGGTGCCGACCTTCGTCCCCGCCTCGTCGACGATGTCGCCCTCCGCCTTGCCCAGGCGGGCGGCGAGGAAGCCCTGGGTGTCGCCGTCGGCGATGAAGCAGATGTCGTGGCTGTCGGGCTTCTTCGCGACCGCGAGCCCGCGCCGCTCGGCCTCCGCCCGGATCTCGTCCTTGGTGGTGAGGGTGTCGCCGAGCGGGAACATGGCGTGCGCGAGCTGCTTCTCGTCGAGCACGCCGAGGACGTACGACTGGTCCTTGGCCATGTCGGAGGCCCGGTGCAGCTCGCGGGTGCCGTCCTCGTTCAGGACGACGGTGGCGTAGTGCCCGGTGCAGACCGCGTCGAAGCCGAGGGCGAGCGCCTTGTCGAGGAGCGCCGCGAACTTGATCTTCTCGTTGCAGCGCAGGCACGGGTTGGGGGTGCGGCCCGCCTCGTACTCCGCGACGAAGTCGTCGACGACGTCCTCGCGGAACCGCTCGGCGAGGTCCCACACGTAGAAGGGGATGCCGATGACGTCGGCCGCCCGGCGCGCGTCGCGCGAGTCCTCGATGGTGCAGCAGCCGCGTGCTCCGGTGCGGAAGGACTGCGGGTTCGCGGAGAGGGCCAAGTGCACGCCGGTGACGTCGTGACCGGCTTCGGCCGCGCGGGCGGCGGCGACGGCGGAGTCCACTCCGCCGGACATGGCGGCAAGTACCCGGAGGGGGCGGGCGTGGGGGCGCGGGGGCGGGGTCTGAGTCATAGCCCTACCAGGGTACGGGGCGCCGGGAACCGCGGTCGCTGCGATGAGCGTTCTCCGGTGCATGGGGAGCGAGTCGAGCGGGGCGGGGTCCGGGACGGGATCCGGAGCGGACAGGCGGGTGGGCCGGCGGGCCGTGCTGATCGGCGGCGCGGTCGCCGCGGTGGGCACGGCCGCGCTGGCCCGGGACGAGCTGGGGCGCCTGTGGTGGCGCCTGCCGGGGATGGAGAGGAAGCGGGTCGAGGGGGAGCTCGACCACAAGGGCGCCGAGTGGACGTCGGCGGCGCGGGCGAACTGGCGGCGGGCCGACCGGCCGGACGACTACGTGATCGACCGGGTCGTGATCCACGTCGTCCAGGGCAGCTACGCGTCCGCCCTGAAGGTCTTCAAGGACCCGGCGCACGGGGCGGCCGCGCACTACGTGGTCCGCAAGGACGGCCACGTGGCGCAGATGATCCGCGAGCTCGACGTGGCCTTCCACGCCGGGAACCGCGACATGAACGAGCGGAGCGTCGGCATCGAGCACGAGGGCTTCGTCGACCGGCCGCAGGACTTCACGGCGGCGATGTACGCGGGCTCGGCGCGGCTCACGGCCGACGTGTGCGCCCGGTACGGGATTCCCGTGGACCGGGAGCACATCATCGGGCACGTCGAGGTCGAGGGCACCGACCACACCGATCCCGGTCCGCACTGGGACTGGGACCGGTACCTCGCGCTCGTGCGGAGGGAGAGGACGAGGCTCAGCTGAGGCCGGCGGTCCTGGCCCGCTCGACGGCCGGGCCGATCGCCTCGGCGACCGCCGCCACGTCCTCCTCGGTGGAGGTGTGGCCGAGCGAGAAGCGCAGGGTGCCCCGGGCCAGGTCCGGGTCGGTGCCGGTGGCGAGCAGGACGTGGCTGGGCTGGGCGATGCCGGCGGTGCAGGCGGAGCCGGTGGAGCAGGCGATGCCGGCCGCGTCGAGCAGCAGGAGCAGGGAGTCGCCCTCGCAGCCGGGGAAGGTGAAGTGGGCGTTGGCGGGGAGCCGGTCGACGGGGTCGCCGCCGAGGATCGCGTCGGGCACGAGCGCCCGGACGGCGGTGACGAGTTCGTCGCGCAGGGCGCCGACCTCGCGGGCGAACTCCCGCTGCCGCTCGGCGGCGAGCCGGGCGGCGACGGCGAAGGCCGCGACGGCGGGCACGTCGAGGGTGCCCGAGCGGACGTGCCGCTCCTGGCCGCCGCCGTGCAGGACGGGTACGGGGGTGTGCTCGCGGCCCAGGAGGAGGGCGCCGATGCCGTACGGACCGCCGATCTTGTGGCCGGACACGGTCATCGCGGCGAGGCCCGAGGCCGCGAAGTCGACCGGGACCTGACCCACGGCCTGGACGGCGTCCGCGTGCAGGGGGACGCCGAACTCGGCCGCGACGTCCGCGAGTTCGCGGACCGGCATGATGGTGCCGATCTCGTTGTTGGCCCACATGACGGTGGCCAGGGCGACGGATTCGGGGTCGCGGGCGATCGCCTCGCGGAGCGCGTCCGGGTGGACGCGGCCGTGGCGGTCGACGGGCAGGTACTCGACCCGGGCGCCCTCGTGGGCGGCCAGCCAGTCGACGGCGTCCAGGACGGCGTGGTGCTCGACCGGGCTGGCCAGGACGCGGGTGCGGCGGGGGTCGGCGTCGCGGCGGGCCCAGTACAGGCCCTTCACGGCGAGGTTGTCGGCCTCCGTGCCGCCGGAGGTGAGGACGACCTCGCTCGGCCGCGCGCCGAGCGCGGCGGCGAGCGTCTCGCGCCCTTCCTCGACGGTCCGCCGGGCGCGCCGTCCGGCGGCGTGCAGGGAGGAGGCGTTGCCCGTGACGGCGAGGTGGGCGGTCATCGCCTCGATCGCCTCGGGCAGCATGGGCGTGGTCGCGGCGTGGTCGAGGTAAGCCATGGTGGGTCGATTCTACGAGCCCGTTCGGCGGGGGTCGGCGCGCGGCCCGTTCACGCCGCCCCGCGCGCGGTGGTTCAGCCTCGTGGCGCGCGGGCCAGTTGGCGGGACTGGGCCACCAGACGGTCCGCGCTGTCCCAGACCTCCGCGTCCTCCTCCAGGAAGCCGCCCGCGAGGTTCCGGGTCGTGATGGAGACCCGCAGGGGGCCGGGAGCGGGGCGGCAGCGCACGTGGGTGGTGAGTTCCACCGTGGGCGTCCAGCCCTTCAGGCCCAGCTCGAAGGAGGTCGGCGGCAGGGCGTCGACCGCGAGCAGCAGGGACAGGGCGTCCGGCTCACGACCGTCGGCCAGGCCGAACCAGGCGCGCATCTCGCCCCTGCCCGACGGCGCGCCGACCGCCCAGCCCACACAGGCCGGGTCGAGGCGGAGGTCGAGGCGGTCGGCGATCGCCGAGGAGCCGGGGATCCTCGGGGCCGGGTCGTCGGCGGCGCTGAAGCAGTTCTCGATCGGAGCCATCGCCGGGGGCGTCGCCGCGGTGCGGACGTCGTCCGGAAGGGCGTCGAGGTCCCCGTAGGAGGCGAGGACGCGGATGCGCTCCACCTCGGTGCCGTCCTCGGCGTACTGGAAGAGCGAGGCCTGTCCGGTGGAGAGCGTCCGGCCGGTGCGGACGGTCTCCGTCCGGATCACCGCCGGGCCCGGCACGGACGGCGTCAGGTAGTGCGCCGAGATCGTGAACGGGTCCGGGTGCGGCAGGTGGTCGCCGAGGGCGCGGCCGAGCAGGGCGAGGAGGTAGCCGCCGTTGACGGCCTGGATGATCGTCCAGCCGGCGGAGAGGTCGGCGTCGTAGACCCCGGATTCCCGGAGGGCGACGGCGGTGTCGCGGTCGAACTCGTACGTCCCGACGGCGGTCGGCCCGGTGGTCGGCTCGGTGCTCGTGCTCATGTTTCCGACGGTACCGCAGGTAGCTACTGAGCGGTAGCTTTCTGGGCGTCCTCCTCGCTCGCGGAAGAGCGGCGGTTCCAGGCCCGGGGCGCGCGCCAGTGGTAGCGCATCGCGAGGAGGCGGAGCGCGAAGGCGGTGACCACGGCGGCGCCGCTCGTGAGCCCGTTGAGCACGTCGAAGCGGATGCAGAGCACCACCATCGTCGCGCCCACGATCGCCGGGACCGCGTACAGGTCCCGGTCCCAGCGCAGCAGCGACGGCACCTCGTTCGCCAGCACGTCCCGCAGCACGCCGCCGCCGACGGCGGTCGCGAGCCCCAGCGCGGCGGAGGAGGTCAGGCCGAGGCCGTAGTCGTACGCCTTCGTCGTCCCCGTCACGCAGAACAGCCCCAGACCCGCCGCGTCGAACACGTTGACGGCGGCCTGGGTGCGCTCGACCTCCGGATGGAGGAAGAAGACGAGGACCGCCGCGATCAGCGGCATCAGGAAGTAGCCGAGGTCCGTGAAGGCGGCGGGGGGCACCGCGCCGATGATCAGGTCGCGGAAGAGACCGCCTCCGAGGGCCGTGACCTCGGCGAGGACGGCGATGCCGAAGACGTCGAAGTTCTTGCGGACGGCGAGCAGGGCGCCCGAGATGGCGAAGACGAAGATGCCGACGAGGTCGAGGGCGTGTTGGACGGAGGGGGTGAACAGATCGTGGACGTGGAGCACGGGCCCATTGTCCCGGTCGTCCCGGTGGGGGCGGAACGGAGGCCCCCGCCGCCGGACGGCGACAGGGGCCTTCGTTGCCGGCCGTTCGTTGCCGGCCGTTCGGCGACGGTCACTCGCCGGAGGTGTTCTCCCCGGCGGTGGCCCCGGCCTCCGGCTCGGTCTCCGGCTTCGCCGGCTCCGAGCCCTCCGCCCGCTCCGGAGCCTTCGTGATCGTCACGTCCACCGACTCCCGTGCCGCCGGGACCGTCACGCCGGCCGTGTTCCCGTCGTTCCCGTCGTTCCCGTCCGTGTTCTCCGGGTGGTGGCAGGCCACCCGCTGGCCCGGGCGGAGTTCCAGGAGCGGGGGCTCCTGGGTCCTGCAGACCTCCGTCGCCTTCCAGCAGCGCGTGTGGAAGCGGCAGCCGGCGGGCGGGGCGATCGGGGACGGGACGTCGCCCTTGAGCAGGATGCGCTCGCTCTTGACGCCCCGGCGGCGCGGGTCCGGGATCGGGACCGCGGACATCAGGGCCCGGGTGTACGGGTGCATCGGGTTCTCGTACAGGGACTTGCGGTCCGCGAGCTCGACGATCTTGCCGAGGTACATCACCGCGATGCGGTCCGAGACGTGCCGGACGACCGAGAGGTCGTGCGCGATGAACACGTAGGTGAGGCCCAGCTCCTCCTGGAGGTCGTCCAGGAGGTTGACCACCTGCGCCTGGATGGAGACGTCCAGGGCCGACACCGGCTCGTCCGCGACCACCAGCTTCGGCTTCAGGGCCAGCGCGCGGGCGATGCCGATGCGCTGGCGCTGGCCGCCGGAGAACTCGTGCGGGTAGCGGTTGTAGTGCTCCGGGTTCAGGCCGACCAGGCCGAGGAGGCGCTGGACCTCCTTCTTCACGCCGCCCTCGGGCTCGACGCCCTGGAGCCTGAAGGGGGCCGAGACGATCGTGCCGACCGTGTGGCGCGGGTTCAGCGAGCCGTACGGGTCCTGGAAGATCATCTGGACGTCCCGGCGCAGCGGGCGCATGCCCGACACGCCGAGGTGCGAGATGTCCGTGCCCTGGAACTCGATCTTCCCGCCGGTGGGTTCGAGCAGCCGCGTGATCAGCCGGCCCATCGTGGACTTGCCGCAGCCGGACTCGCCGACGACGCCGAGGGTCTCACCGGGGTAGACCTCGAAGTCCAGCCCGTCGACCGCCTTGACCGCCCCGGTCTGGCGCTGGAGCAGGCCCTTCCGGATGGGGAAGTGCTTCTGCAGGCCGGTGACCTTGAGGAGGGGTTCCATAGTCTCGCTCACAGCTTCGGCGCAATCTCTTCGGTCCAGATGCGGGTGCGCTCCTCCTGCGGCATGTGGCAGGCGGAGTGGTGGCGCTCTCCGACGAGGGCCAGCTCCGGGCGCTCGGTGCGCGTGATGCCGCCCTTGGGGACGTCCGCGTACGGGCAGCGCGGGTTGAAGGCGCAGCCACTGGGGACGTTGATGAGGCTGGGCGGGTTCCCCTTGACCGGGATGAGCCGCTCGGTCTGCTCGCGGTCGATCCTCGGCATCGAGCCGAGCAGGCCCCAGGTGTAGGGGTGCTGCGGCTCGTAGAAGACGGACTCGGCCGGTCCGCGCTCGACGCACCGCCCGCCGTACATGACGAGGATGTCGTCGGCGAGTTCGGCGACGACGCCGAGGTCGTGGGTGATGATGACGACCGCGGAGCCGAATTCCTTCTGGAGGTCCCGCATCAGGTCGAGGATCTGCGCCTGCACGGTGACGTCGAGCGCCGTGGTGGGCTCGTCGGCGATGAGGAGCTCGGGGTTGTTGACGAGCGCCATGGCGATCATCGCGCGCTGCCGCATGCCGCCGGAGAACTCGTGCGGGTAGTTGTCGAACCGCTTGGCGGGCTCGGGGATGCCGACCCGGTCGAGGAGTTCGACGGCCCGCTTCTTCGCCGTCTTCTTGTCGACGTCGTGGTGGATGCGGTACGCCTCCACGATCTGGTTGCCCACCGAGTAGTACGGGTGCATCGCGGACAGCGGGTCCTGGAAGATCATCGCCATCTCGCGGCCGCGCATCTTCCGGACCTCTTCGGGGTCCGCCGAGAGCAGCTCGCGGCCGTTCAGCCAGATCTCGCCGGAGATCCGCGCCTTCTGCCGGCCGTACTGCCCGACGGTGTGCAGGCCCATGATGCCGAGCGAGGTGACCGACTTGCCGGAGCCGGACTCGCCCACGATGCCGAGGGTCTTGCCCTTCTCCAGCTGGAAGCTGAGGCCGTCGACCGACTTCACCAGACCGTCGTCGGTCGGGAAGTGGATCTTCAGGTCGCGCACGTCGAGGAAGGCTTCGGAGGGGGCGGACTTCCCGGTGTCGACGGGCTCTCCCACCGTCGCACCGGTCTTCGTCAGCTTGTCCGTCATGCGAGCCTCACTCGGGGGTCGATCACCGCGTACAGAAGGTCCACCACGAGGTTGGCGATGACCACGGCGGCGGCCGTGATGAGCGTGACCGCCAGGATCAGCGGCAGGTCGCGCTCGCTGACGGCCCGGTAGGCCGCCTGGCCGAGGCCCGGAAGGCTGAACGCGGTCTCGGTCAGGATCGCGCCGCCGACGAGGGCGCCGAGGTCCATGCCGAAGATGGTCAGGATGGGGGTCATGGTGGAGCGCATGGCGTGCTTGCCGAGCACGACCGGCTCCGGCAGGCCCTTGGCCCGCGCGGTGCGGATGTAGTCCTCGCCGAGGACCTCCAGCATGGTGGCGCGGGTGAGGCGCGCGTACATCGCCGCGTACAGGAAGGCGAGGGTGACCCAGGGGAGGAGCAGGCCGCCGAACCAGCCGCCGAAGGAATCGGTGATCGGGGTGTACGAGGACTTGAGCCAGCCCAGCTGCGTGCGGAAGACGAGCATGGACAGCATGGCGGTGAAGAAGATGGGGAGCGAGACGCCGGCCAGCGCGGTGATCATCGCGGCGCGGTCGACGATCGTGCCCCGCTTGAGCGCGGAGACCACGCCCGCCGAGACGCCGAGCACCAGCCACAGCACGGCGGCGCCGATGACCATGGACAGGGTGACCGGGAAGGCGTCGGTCAGCATCGTCCAGACGTCCTGCTCGGTGCGGAACGAGTAGCCGAAGCAGGGCGCGGCACAGTGGATGGTGTCGCCGCCGCCGGTGTAGTCCCGGCCGACGAAGATGCCGGAGACGAAGTGCCAGAACTGCACCAGGATCGGCTCGTCCAGGCCCAGCTTCTGCCGGATGGCCTCGATGGAAGCCGGATCCGCCTGCTTGCCGACGAACATCGCGGCAGGATCGCTGCCGGTCATCTTGGGGATGAGGAAGAAGATGCTGAGCGTCACCAGCGTGACGACGAGCAGCATCACGACGACTGCGAAGAGCCGTCGGACTATGTATGCAAGCATGCGGTCGGCCGGTCGGCGGCCGGGGAACCCGATGGGGTTCCCCGGCCGCCGGGCGGCCATCACCTGCCCTTCGGACCTGGCGGCGGGTGGTGCGCCGGTGAAGCGGGTCGGATTACTTGACGACGCCGAGCGACG
>NZ_JBVJPE010000003.1:8390-243342 GCF_055582805.1 Streptomyces sp. NPDC107498
TTCCCCGGCCGCCGGGCGGCCATCACCTGCCCTTCGGACCTGGCGGCGGGTGGTGCGCCGGTGAAGCGGGTCGGATTACTTGACGACGCCGAGCGACGCGTAGTCGTAGCGGCCGTTGTAGGCGTCCGCCGTGTAGACGTTGGTCAGCCGGGAGCTGCGCCAGATGATGTTCTTCTCGTGGGTGAAGGGCAGGTAGACCGCGGCCTCCGACACCTTCGTGTTGATCTGCTTGTAGAGCTCGCCGGCCTTGACCGGGTCGGTCTCCTTCAGCGCCTGGTCGAACAGGCCGTTGACGGCCTTGTCGTTCAGCTCGGAGAAGTTGTTGTTGCCGCTCTGCAGGATGAAGCGGCCGTCGACCAGCGGCTGGAGGAAGCCCTGGCCGGTGGGGAAGTCGGCGCCCCAGCCCATGATGATGATGCCGTAGCCCTTCTCCTTGACCACCTTCGGCGAACCGATGATGCCGGAGGTCTGGGCGCCGTCGAACTGGTCGATCTGGGCGTCGATGCCGACGGCCTTCAGCGACTGCTGGAGGGACTCGGCGGTCGCGATCTCGATCTTCTTGTTGTTGCGGACCGCGATCGTGGTCTTGAAGCCGTTCGGCTTACCGCACTTCTTCAGCGCCTCCTTGGCCTTGGCCAGGTCGGGGGCGCCGGCGAGCTTGCCGTACGGGTCGGCCTTCGGGTCGGCACCCTTGATCGCCGGCGGCAGCATGTTGGCGGCGATGTCGCCACCGGCCTGCGGGCCGCCACGGGCGGTCTGGAGGGACTTCGAGTCGGCGGCGTAGATGATCGCCTTGCGGCACTCGACGTTGGGGATCACCGTCTGCGGGAAGACCGCGTAGCGGATGAAGCCCGTCTGCGGGTTGTCGACGTTGTCCTTGTGCTGCTGGAGCACCTTCTGGCGGGCGGCGGCGCCGACGCCCGTCGCGTTGATGTCGAGGTCGTACTCGCCCTCGACCAGACGGTTGTCCATGTCGTCGGCGTTCGTGGTGAACGTGACGCTGATGCTGTCCGGCAGGGCCTTGCGGACGGTGTCGGACTTGGCGTCCCACTTGTCGTTGCGGACGAGCTTGATGGACTTGTTCGGCGTGTACGACTGCCACTTGTACGGGCCGGAGGAGAAGGGCTTGAGGCCGTACTTGGCCTTGGTGTCCTTGTCCTGGCGGACCGGGGAGGCGGCCGGCATGGCCAGCATCTGCAGGAAGTCGCCGTTGGCGACCGGCAGCTTGAAGACGATGGTCTTGTCGTCCGGGGTCTCGATCGCCTTCAGGCCGAGCTTGTCCGCGGAGGCGTCCTTGTACGGGCCCTTGTACTCGCCCTTGGGGTCGAGGACCTGCTGGAGGTAGATCGGGCCACCGGAGATGACGTCCTGGGCCCAGATGCGCTCGATGCCGTACTTGATGTCCTTGGAGGTGATCGGCTTGCCGTCCTCCCAGGTGATCCCGTCCTTCAGGGTGAAGGTGTAGGTGAGGCCGTCGGCCGAGACCTTGCCGGCGTCGGTGGCGAGGTCGGGGACCAGCTCGGTGGAGGCGGCGCCCGGCTCGGCCTTGAAGGTGACGAGCTGGCGGGTGTAGTAGCGGGCGAAGTCCCACACGAAGCCGTAGTAGCCGCGCTGCGGGTCCCACGAGTCGGCCTCCTGCGAGCCGATGAACTTCAGCTCGCCGCCCTTCTTGGCGGACGCGTTGGCGACCTTGTTGACGGCGGCGTTGAAGCCGGCCGCGCCCGCGCTGCCCTTGCCTCCACCGTCGCCGTTGCCGCCGCCACAGGCGGTCGTGACGACCATCGTGGCCGCGGCAAGCAGCGCGCCCGCGGCGATTCTGCGCTGAGAGCTCTTCAGCATGGGTCCAGCAACCTCCGGGATAGTGGCGGCCGTTACGGCGGTCCGCCGATTGGGGTTCGGCCTCCTGTCGGCAGCGGCAGGGGCGGGTCTTGCGTGTCGTCGGCGAACGGTCAGCGGGAGCCCTTCGGGTCGAGCGCGTCACGCACGCCGTCGCCGAAGAGGTTGAACGCCAGAACGGTGATGAAGATCGCGAGGCCGGGGATCATCATGAACAGAGGATCCGACTCGTAGGTGGTGATGGCCGTCGACAGCATCTGGCCCCAGGAAGCGGTGGGAGGCTTCACACCCGCGCCGAGGAAGCTGAGCGCCGCTTCGGTGAGGATGTTGGTGGGGATCATGAGGGTCGCGTAGACCATGATCGGGGCGATCAGGTTGGGCAGCAGCTCGCGGCGCAGGATGTAGAAGCGGCCGGCGCCCAGGCTCTGGGCGGCCTCGACGTACTCGCGGTTGCGCAGCGAGAGGGTCTGGCCGCGGACGATGCGCCCGACGTACGGCCAGCCGAAGAAGCCGATCACCAGGATGAGGGCGGCGATGCGCACGCCCGATCCGTCCAGGCCGAGGAACTGGTTGGGCAGCACCGAGACCAGGGCGATCGTGAAGAGCAGCTGCGGGAACGCCAGCATCACGTCCATGATCCGGCTGAGGACCGCGTCGATCCAGCCGCCGAAGTAGCCCGCGATGACGCCGAGGATCGTGCCGAGGAAGACGGCGAAGACCGCCGCCAGGAAGGCGACGAGCAGCGAGATCCGGGCGCCGTAGACGATCCGGCTGAAGACGTCGCGGCCGTTGACGGGCTCGACGCCGAAGAGGAAGTCGCCGTTGGCGCCGCCCCAGGAGCCGATCGGCGTGCCGAACAGCGGGTCGATCTGGTCCTCGTGGAACTCGTCCGGCGGGTGGCCCAGGAGGCCCACGATGACCGGTGCGAAGATCGCGACGAGGATCAGGAAGACGACGACGAAGGCGCCCGCGAGGGCCAGTTTGTCGCGCTTGAGGCGGGTCCAGGCGATCTTCCAGGGGGAGCGCCCCTCGATCGCCTTGCCGGGGACGCCGGTGGTGTCCGGGGTGCCGGGAGCGACGGGCGCGCCGTCGACGGTGGCGGTCGCCCCGCCCGCACTCGTCTCGTGCAGTGGTGCCGTCATCGTGGTGAGGACCCCTCTCGGCCGCCGGTAGCCGGCCCTTGCCCGCCGCGGGTAGCGGTTCGGTGGAACAACCTGCTGGACATCGGCTCGAAAGGAACCGAACGCCCTGTGTTCCGGGGAGTCTTCAATGTGCTCGCGATCACCCGCCAGCCCTGACGGGGAATGTTTGCTCAAACGTGATGCGGTGCTGCGACTTCCGTTATCCGGACGTCGTGATCACGTGAGCGGACCAACCGGGTCCCTCTCGCCCGCAATCGGACATGTCGCTCAACTGGTGTCGCGAGCTGCCGAATTGGGGTGAACGAAGGCCTCCGGAGCGGACTCCGGAGGCCTTTGCCGACAAGTGGGGCACGAGGGACGTCTCAGTATCCGGACGGCGCCGACGGGGGGTATCCGTATCCCGGCACGGCGGCGGAGCCGCGTCCGGCGTGCGCCTCGCGGTCGTAGAAGGGGCGCGCGTTCGCCCGCAGCCACAGGGCCACCGGGTCGTACGCGTCGGAGAGGGCGACCGTCGAGACGGGCAGCCCGTCGGGGACGGTGCCGATCGACTGGCGCATCATCGCGCGGACCTCGTCGACGGCCGCCGTGGACGTGTCGTACAGATCGAGGCCGATGGCGAGGTACGGGGAGCCGAGCGCCGGCTGCACCCAGCCGCGGCGCAGCGCCCGGACGGCCGGGGTGCGGTGGGCGTTCTGCGTGAGCAGGGCGTAGAACTGCGGGATCTCCAGGGCGGGCTCGGTGACGCGCAGCGGTCCCGCGGGCATCCGGTCGAGACCGGTGGCGATCCGGCGCAGGTCGGGCCAGGGGATGCCGACGCCGCCGCCGGGAGCGTGCGGATTGAGCCAGACGCCCCAGCGGTCCGGGTAGAGGGCGCGGGCGATGTCGCGGCCGGTGACGAGCTCGTGGGCGCGGTTCCAGCCGGAGGCGGCGAGCTCCTGGGCGGAGGTGACGCACGGCGCGTAGCCGTGGCCGTCGACCTCCATGTTCCCGTACTGGGCGTCGGGCGAGCCGGGGGCGCCCTGCCAGAGCAGCATCCACAGCTCGCCGTCGGCGAGGGCGTGCAACAGCTGCTCGTACGCGTCGTAGCGTCCGGGTGCCACCTGGCGCAGCGTGTGCTCGACCCGTCCTCCGGTCGCAGCGGTGCCTGACGCGCTCACCCTGGGTCCCGCCCCTCTTCCGTCCACCACGTACGTCTGTCCAGCGATCGAGTCAGTTCAGCTTAAGCGGGGTGCCGCTCAGACGCCGCCGCGCTGGTAGAAGGGGCGCACCCGCTCCAGCATCCAGTCGCCGACCGGGTCCTGCGCCATGTCGAGCAGGATGAGGTTGACCGGCCAGGCGACCTCGACCCGACCGAGGGCGCGGCCGAGGGCGTCCAGGGGCGCGGTGCGGTCGGCGCCCTCCCAGTGGGAGAGCTGGACGCCGATGAAGAGGGCGGGCTCGGTGCCCTCGACGCTGGCGAGGGCGCGTCGGGCGGTGGCGACGACGCCGGTGGCCTCGAACTCGGCGGAGGCGGCGGCGAGGAAGTCGACCGGATCGTCCTGCCAGTCGGGCTCGAAGAGCCGGACGCGGCCGCCGCTGGCGGGGCCGTCGAGCGGGGTGCGGCCGACGCGGCAGAGCTCGGCGACGGCGGGCGGGGGCAGCGGGACGCCGACGGCGCCGCCGGGGTTCACGGCGATGCCGAGCTGCGGGGGCAGGCCGCGGGCGAAGTCACGGGCGGGGGCGACGGTGAAGGACATGTGGTCGCCGACGCAGGCGAGGAACTGCTGCTCGGAGCTGAAGACGGGGACGTAGGCCGCGCCGTCGATCTCCATGGTGGCGAGGTCGAGGCCCTGGCTGTCGGGGCCGCCGCCGTTGGGCAGGGGCACCCAGACCGGGCTGCGGCCCAGCACCTCGACGAGGCGGGCCCCCGCCTCGGGGTTGCCCAGTGAGGCGGCAAGGACCTCTTCGAGCTCGTTGCCCGGCCACGTCACGTCCACGGTCGCGTTTCCCCTTCTCGCACGGCCTTCCGCACCGGCCGCCCGGCAGCACCCTAACGCCGCCCCGGCACCGCCGTGGCCAGAAGGGAAGGGTACGGCCGTCCCGGGACGACCGGGACGCCGTTCAGGCGGCCTGTCGGAAGCCGATGCTGCGGAGGGAGTCGGCGGCGGGCCGGTCGAGGAGGGTCACCGAGGCGCAGCCGTGCGGGAGGCTACCGGACTCGACGGCCCGCAGGAGCCGGTCGACGGCCCGCCGGTGGCGCCCGAAGGCGTACGCGGAGACGCCCCGGCCCCGGGCGTGCTGGCCGGCCTTCGCGGTGTCCGGGGTGACGTCGAGGAGGAGCAGGTGCAGGGAGCGGCCGCGCCGGCCCGCCTCGCGGGCGAGCCAGCCCCGCACCCAGGCCTGGGTGCCGCAGTCGTGGACGATCACGCTCGCGCCGGAGCGCAGGGCGCGGCGCAGTGCGGCGTAGTGCGCGATCCGGACCAGGGGGCGGTAGACGGCGTAGGGCAGGAGGCGGGGCATGCGGGCCTCCCAGCGCTCGCGGACGTCCTGGGAGTCGACGGCACCGCCCCGGGCGGCGCGCTTCATCAGGGTGGACTTGCCGCTGCCGGGCAGCCCGGAGACGACGACGAGGTCGCCGGCCGCGAAGGTGAGGGAACGGGGGCCGCGGCCGCCGCGCTCGCGCAGGTCCCGCAGGAGGCGTCCGCGGCTCCGGGCGCGGGCCCGCTGGGACGGTATGCCGGTGCTCGCCGCGTACGCGCCGGTGTGCTGGATCCTCATCGCTCTCCCCCTGTCGGGTCTCAGGAGACCTGAGGAGACCCTTGCCCATGAAGTGTAAAGAAACGGTAATGCGGCGCAAGCGATTTGCCCCGCCGACACCGCGTGCAATGATGTGCGCGCCAGGCGCGCACAGTCGCCGCACAATCGCATACCGGCCGCTCGAATCCGCGCGGGAGAGTTCCGGACCGCCGAGCGCGTCCGGGCGCCGAAGGAGCAAGACCCTCCCTTGAATCTCTCAGGCCCCGTACCGCGTGGATGAGGCAGATCTGAAAAGCGGGACGCCTCACGCGTCCCCACCCAAGGTGCAAGCCGAACTCTCGGTGCCGATCCCTCGGTGACGAGATGCCCTCGGTGAACCTCTCAGGTTCCATGACAGATGGGGAGGACGTCCTCGCCCGTCATGTGTTTTCGTCACCGATCACGCCCTTGGGACCCGGGAGCCACCCCATGAGCACTGCCCCCCGCCTGACCGCCCTCGATGCCCTGCATCGTTCGCTGGGCGCGACCATGACCGACTTCGCCGGCTGGGACATGCCGCTCCGGTACGGCAGCGAGCGCGACGAGCACACCGCCGTCCGCACCAGGGCCGGCCTCTTCGACCTCTCCCACATGGGCGAGATCACCGTCACCGGCCCGCAGGCCGTGGAGCTGCTCGACTTCGCCCTGGTCGGCAACATCTCCACCGTGGGCAACGGCCGCGCCCGCTACACGATGATCTGCCAGGAGGACGGCGGCATCCTCGACGACCTGATCGTCTACCGCCTCGGCGAGACCGAGTACATGGTCGTGGCCAACGCCTCCAACGCCCAGGTCGTCCTGGACGCCCTGACCGAGCGCGCGGCCGGCTTCGACGCCGAGGTCCGCGACGACCGCGACGCGTACGCCCTGATCGCGGTCCAGGGCCCGGAGTCCCCCGGCATCCTGAAGTCGCTCACCGACGCCGACCTGGACGGCCTGAAGTACTACGCCGGCCTGCCCGGCACGGTCGCGGGCGTGCCGGCACTGATCGCCCGCACCGGCTACACCGGCGAGGACGGCTTCGAGCTGTTCCTGAAGCCCGAGCACGCCGAGGGCGTCTGGAAGGCGCTGACCGAGGCGGGCGAGGGCGTCGGCCTGATCCCCTGCGGCCTGTCCTGCCGCGACACGCTCCGCCTGGAGGCGGGCATGCCGCTGTACGGCCACGAGCTGACCACCGCCCTCACCCCCTTCGACGCGGGCCTGGGCCGGGTCGTGAAGTTCGAGAAGACGACCAACGAGGGCCGCTTCGTCGGCCGCGAGGCGCTGGAGAAGGCCGCCGAGCGCGCCGAGACCGCCCCGCCTCGCAAGCTGGTCGGCCTGATCGCCGAGGGCCGCCGTGTCCCGCGCGCCGGCTTCCAGGTCGTCAAGGACGGCGAGGTCATCGGCGAGGTCACCTCCGGCGCCCCGTCCCCGACGCTCGGAAAGCCGATCGCGATGGCGTACGTGGACGCGGCGCACGCCGCGCCCGGCACCCAGGGTGTAGGTGTGGACATTCGCGGCACCCACGAGCCGTACGAGGTCGTGGCGCTGCCCTTCTACAAGCGCCAGAAGTGACGCAGTCGTCTCGTTCCGCGTCTCACCCCGTAAGACCCACGTTCATCAGCACTCCCCCGATCCAGGAGAATCAGGTCATGAGCAACCCCCAGCAGCTGCGCTACACCAAGGAGCACGAGTGGCTGTCGGCCGCCGAGGACGGCGTCGCGACGGTCGGCATCACGGAGTTCGCGGCCAACGCGCTCGGTGACGTCGTCTACGCCCAGCTCCCCGAGGTCGGCGACACCGTCACCGCGGGCGAGACCTGTGGCGAGCTGGAGTCGACGAAGTCGGTCAGCGACCTCTACTCCCCCGTCACGGGCGAGGTCGTCGAGGCCAACCAGGACGTGGTGGACGACCCGTCCCTGGTGAACACGGCTCCGTTCGAGGGTGGCTGGCTGTTCAAGGTGCGCGTCACGGGTGAGCCGGACGAGCTGCTCTCCGCCGACGAGTACACCGCGTTCGCCGGGAACTGAGACCGGGCCCGAGACCCCTAGGGATCGATTCATGTCGCTTCTGAACACTCCCCTCCACGAGCTGGACCCCGACGTCGCCGCCGCCGTCGACGCCGAGCTCCGCCGCCAGCAGTCCACCCTCGAGATGATCGCCTCGGAGAACTTCGCTCCGGTCGCGGTCATGGAGGCCCAGGGCTCCGTCCTCACCAACAAGTACGCCGAGGGCTACCCGGGCCGCCGCTACTACGGCGGCTGCGAGCACGTCGACGTGGCCGAGCAGATCGCCATCGACCGGATCAAGGACCTGTTCGGCGCCGAGTACGCCAACGTCCAGCCGCACTCCGGCGCCTCCGCGAACCAGGCCGCCCTCTTCGCGATCGCCCAGCCCGGCGACACGATCCTGGGTCTGGACCTGGCGCACGGCGGTCACCTCACCCACGGCATGCGCCTGAACTTCTCCGGCAAGCAGTTCAACGTGGTCGCGTACCACGTGGACGAGGCCGGTCTGGTCGACATGGCCGAGGTCGAGCGCCTCGCCAAGGAGCACCGCCCGAAGGTGATCATCGCCGGCTGGTCGGCGTACCCGCGTCAGCTGGACTTCGCCGAGTTCCGCCGGATCGCCGACGAGGTCGAGGCCTACCTGTGGGTCGACATGGCCCACTTCGCGGGCCTCGTGGCCGCGGGCCTGCACCCGAACCCGGTCGAGTACGCGGACGTGGTGACCTCCACCACGCACAAGACGCTCGGCGGCCCGCGCGGCGGCATCATCCTCGCGAAGAAGGAGTTCGCGAAGAAGCTGAACTCCTCGGTCTTCCCCGGTTTCCAGGGCGGCCCGCTGGAGCACGTGATCGCGGCCAAGGCCGTCTCCTTCAAGGTCGCGGCCTCGGAGGAGTTCAAGGAGCGCCAGCAGCGCACCCTGGACGGCGCCCGCGCACTGGCCGAGCGCCTGGTTCAGGACGACGTCACCGCCCACGGCGTCTCCGTCCTGTCCGGCGGCACGGACGTGCACCTGGTCCTGGTGGACCTGCGCGACTCCGAGCTCGACGGCCAGCAGGCCGAGGACCGCCTCCACGAGGTCGGCATCACGGTCAACCGGAACGCCGTTCCGAACGACCCGCGCCCGCCGATGGTCACCTCCGGTCTGCGCATCGGCACCCCGGCGCTCGCGACCCGCGGCTTCCGGGCCGAGGACTTCGCCGAGGTCGCCGACGTCATCGCGGAGACCCTGAAGCCGGACTTCGACGCCGACAAGGCCGCGGCCCTCAAGGCCCGGGTGACCGCGCTCGCGGACAAGCACCCGCTGTACCCCGGCCTGAAGTAATTTCGTACGCTTTAGTTCCGGTTTCATTCGGACGAAGCTCCGGGGCACCGCGCACACTGGACAGTGGGCACGGTGCCCCGCCCCATGCCAGCCCTCCTCCGCGCTTTTCTGCTCCACCCCGGCAGACAACGGCGTCTAGCCCCCACAAGGAGTCCTTCCGTGGCCATCTCGGTCTTCGACCTGTTCTCGATCGGCATCGGTCCGTCGAGCTCCCACACGGTGGGCCCCATGAGGGCTGCCCGGATGTTCGCCCGCCGCCTGAAGAACGAGGGCCTGCTCACCCACACGGCGTCGATACGGGCGGAGCTGTACGGCTCGCTCGGCGCGACCGGCCACGGCCACGGCACCCCGAAGGCCGTCCTGCTCGGCCTGGAGGGCAACTCGCCGCGCACGGTCGACGTGGAGAGCGCCGACGACGAGTTCGAGCGGATCAAGGCGAGCGGCCGGATCAACCTGCTCGGCGCGCACGAGATCCCCTTCTCGTTCGACGACGACCTGGTCCTGCACCGCCGCAAGGCGCTGCCGTACCACGCCAACGGCATGACGGTCTTCGCGTACGACGCCGAGGGCGGCCTCGTCCTGGAGAAGACGTACTACTCGGTCGGCGGCGGCTTCGTCGTCGACGAGGACGCGGTGGCCGGCGAGAACCCGATCATCCCGGACGACACCGTGCTGAAGTACCCCTTCCGCACCGGTGACGAGCTGCTCCGCCTCACCAAGGAGACCGGCCTGTCGATCTCCTCCCTGATGCTGGAGAACGAGAAGGCCTGGCGCACGGAGGAGGAGATCCGCGCGGGCCTGCTGGAGATCTGGCGGGTCATGCAGGCCTGCGTCTCGCGCGGCATGTCCCGCGAGGGCATCCTGCCCGGCGGCCTGAAGGTCCGCCGCCGCGCCGCGACCTCCGCCCGCAAGCTGCGCTCCGAGGGCGATCCGACGGCCCACGCGATGGAGTGGATCACCCTCTACGCGATGGCCGTGAACGAGGAGAACGCGGCGGGCGGCCGGGTGGTCACCGCCCCGACGAACGGCGCGGCCGGCATCATCCCCGCCGTCCTGCACTACTACATGAACTTCGTCCCGGGCGCGGACGAGGACGGCATCGTCCGCTTCCTCCTCGCGGCCGGCGCGGTCGGCATGCTCTTCAAGGAGAACGCCTCGATCTCCGGTGCCGAGGTCGGCTGCCAGGGCGAGGTCGGCTCGGCCTGCTCGATGGCGGCCGGCGCGCTCGCCGAGGTCCTCGGCGGCTCCCCGGAGCAGGTGGAGAACGCGGCCGAGATCGGCATGGAGCACAACCTGGGTCTGACCTGCGACCCGGTCGGCGGCCTGGTGCAGATCCCGTGCATCGAGCGCAACGGCATGGCGGCGGTCAAGGCCGTCACGGCGGCGAAGATGTCGATGCGCGGCGACGGCAGCCACCTGGTCTCCCTCGACAAGGTCATCAAGACCATGAAGGAGACGGGCGCCGACATGAGCGTCAAGTACAAGGAGACCGCGCGCGGCGGTCTCGCGGTGAACATCATCGAGTGCTGAACCGTTCACCCACGAGGAACGGCCCGTCCCGGGAGCCCCGGGACGGGCCGTTCCCTTCCGCCGGGCGGGAAGGTCAGGCCTTGTTCAGGTGACCCCAGAACTCGTCCCAGGACAGCACCCCGTCCCCGTTGTCGTCGCGCTGCTTGATGAGCGCCTCGGCGACCGTCTCGGTGACGTGGAAGTCGCCCAGCTGCGCCATGACGTGCTTGTACTCCGCGGCGGTGATGAAGCCGTCGCCGTCCACGTCGAACTTGTTGAATGCCGTACGTGCCGACTCGATGTCCGCCACTGCTTCCGCCCCTTCTCGGTGCTGTTCTGTCGGGGGTCAGATTAGCTGGCCCGCCGCTGCCCGATGATGGGGGTATGAGCAGTGATGTGGCGGAGCTCCTGGCGGCGGCGGCGCGCGGGGCGTTCCCGCCCCCGGACGGTTCGACGACGGTGGTGCCGCAGCCGGGCGCCCGGGACACGGGGGTGCTCGCCTTCACCGCCCACTCGGTGGTCTTCACGGACGCCGACCCGGAATGGGTGCGGGCCACGCTCGCGGCCACGCCGGGCGACCCGCTCGCGGCGAGCATGAACCCGGCCTTCCTGCTCGCGCTGATGGCCCGCACCGGCCGGCACATGAACACCGTCGACCTGCTCACGGTGGCGGACGCGCTGCCGGGCCCTCCCCCGCTGGAGCTCCGCGAGATCGACGCCCCGGGGCACCCGCGGGTGGCGCGGGCGCTGAGGTTCCGCGACGACGTCCGGGTGTGGGCGGCGGACGGCGGTGTCCTCGTCCTGGGCCGGGGCGTGGCGGGCCGCTGGGAGACGGCGATCGAGGTGGACGAGGAGGTGCGCCACCGGGGGCTGGGGCGGGCCCTGGCGACGGCGGCCCGCCACCTCGTCCCGGGCGAGGTGGTGTGGGCCCAGCAGTCCCCGGGCAACGCCCGCAGCGTCCGCGTCTTCCAGGCGGCGGGCTACCGCCCGGTGGCCTCGGAGGCGCTCCTGATCGCCGACTGAGCGACTGCCGGACGAGCCGGCCGGGCCCGCTACCGGAAGATGCCCGTGTGGCCGAGGGAGTAGCGGCCCGGCTGGGGGTAGACGGCGAGGCCGTGGGGGCCGCTGCCGACGGGGATGCGGGCGAGCTGCTTGCCGGTGGTGGTGTCGATCGCGTACACCTCGGAGTCGTAGCGTCCGGAGAGCCACAGGACCTTGCCGTCGGCGGAGACGCCGCCCATGTCCGGGGAGCCGCCGCCCGGGAGCCACCACTTCTTGGTGAGCTTGTTCTGCTGGAAGTCGAAGACGGAGACCGAGCCCTCGCCGCGGTTGGAGACGTACATCTCGCGCGAGTCGCGGCCGACGTAGAGGCCGTGGCAGCCCTTGCCGGTGGGGAGCAGGGTGGGGGTGGTGAACTTCTCGCCGTCCAGGACCCACATGCCGTGGGCCATCATGTCGGCGACGTAGAAGGTCTTGCCGTCCGGGGAGATCTTCACGTCCTGCGGCATGGCGCCCTCCAGGGGCAGTTTCTGCTGGCCGATCACCTCCATCTTCTCGGTGTCGACCTTGAGGAGTTCGCCGGAGAACTCGCAGGAGACGACGAAGTAGCGGCCGTCGGCGGAGAAGTCGGCGTGGTTGACGCCGTAACAGCTGACGGGGACGGACTTCTTCCGTTCCATGGTGTGCGGGTCGCGGAAGACGAGTTCGCGGTCGAGCGAGGCCATGACGACGGCGTACTTGCCGTTGGGCGTGAAGTAGAGGTTGTACGGGTCGTGGACCTCGACGGGCTTGCCGGCGACGCCGGTGGCCGGGTCGATGGGGGTGAGCGTGTGGCCCCGGTCGTTGTTGACCCAGAGGGTCTTCATGTCCCAGGAGGGGACGACGTGCTGGGGCTGGAGGCCGACCGGGATGGTCTCGACGACCTGGTAGGTCGCGGGGTCGATGACGGAGACGGTGTTGGAGTTGGTGTTGGGGACGTAGACCCGGGAGGGGAAGTTCCGCACCACCGGGGAGAGGCGGTTCGGCCGGTCGGCGGCGTAGACGTCGTGCGGGTCGAGCAGGGGCGGCATGCCCGGGAGCCCGGCGGGGGCGGTGTCCCGCTCGGGCACGGCGGCGGCCTTCTTCACGGGGGCGGCGCCCTCGGGGTGGTTCGCGGTGCCGCAGCCGGCGAGGGCGACGAGGAGGGCGGCGGCGAGGAGGGTCCTGGATCTCTTCTTGAGGTTTGCCATCAGCTCAGCAGCTCCGTGGTGGTGACCGCGCTCAGGCCGCGGCGGTCGAGATCGGCGAGGAGGAGGGGCAGCGCGGCGGCGGTGTCCGGGTAGCCGAAGTGCAGGCTGACGACGGATCCGGCGCGGACCGGCCCGGTGACATTGCGGACGACGGCCGCGCTGCCGGGCGAGGTGAAGTCGAGGGAGTCGACGTCGTACGAGAGGACGTGCGGGTACCCGGCGCGGCGGGCGGCACGCAGGACGGCGGGGGCGGCGTTCCGGGTGCGGGAGGGGCGGAACCAGGTGCCGACGGAGCCGGTGAGCCGGCGCAGCCGGGCGGCGCAGGCCTCGATCTCGGCGAGGGCCCGGGCCTCGGTCATGGCGTTGACGTCGATGTGGTGCTGGGTGTGGTTGCCGAGGTCGTGGCCGCCGTCGAGGACGCGGCGGGCCATGTCGGGGTGCTGGTCGAGCCAGCTGCCGACGGCGAGGACGGTGACGCGGGCGCCGGCCTTCTCCGCCTGGGCGAGGAGCCTTCGGGCGAGGGCGGGGTCGCCCTGGCCGTGGAAGGTGAGGGCGACCCGGGGCCGGTCACGGGGGCCGTGGGCGATCTCGTCCGGCTGCCCGGGGAAGCGGCGGGGGGCCGGAGCGGCGACGGGCACGGCGACGGGACGGCGCCCGGCGGCCGGATGGTCCCCGGCGGCCGGATGGTCCCCGGCGACGGGGGCGGGGCGGGGTTCCGTGCCGCAGGCGGTGGAGAGGGCTCCCGCGAGGGCGGCGGCCGCGCCCGCGCGGAGGGCTCCTCGGCGGTCGGTCGGCTTCACGCGACCATTCAAGGGGGGCGACGCCCGATTGATGCCGATTAGGCCAATTCAGGACGTTTGCAGTAACACGCCAGAAGTCCAGCATGCGGACGAGCCCCAGAAACACCCGGCGAACCGCATAGTCATTCACTGTTTACAAGGTGAGTGCTCCATGTCACCAACGATTCATAATTGAACTGTCCACCTTTGCCCCATATTGCACCAGTAGGGGCTTTTGGCGACGAGGCCCTCTGTCTGTCATAGTCGGAGACACGACCCCCATTGACCCGGGCCAGGTCGACAGAGCGGCCGTGGATACACCCCCCCGTCCACGGCGCACCACACGAAAGCCCCCACGCGCCTCACCTCGGCGCACGGGGGCTTCCGTGCGTCCGGGGCGCGTCAGCGGTCCGACACCCGCATCTCGAACCAGGTCGTCTTGCCGCGCGGCGCCAGGTCCACGCCCCAGCGGTCGGCCAGCTTGTCGACGAGGAAGAGCCCGCGGCCGCTGATGTCGAGCTCGTGCACCGGCATCAGACAGGGCAGCCCCCGCGAGGGGTCGCGCACCTCGATCCGGATCCAGCCGCGGCGCCGCTGCAACCGCAGCGCGAACACGCGGGCGCCGGTGTGCCGGACGGCGTTCCCGACGAGCTCCGAGACGAGGAGCACCGCGTGCTCGGCGAGCTGCGGGCCCAGCGCCCACTGCCGCAGCAGGACGTGCTGGGTGAGCCTGCGGGCCACCCACGCGGACTCGGGACGGGACGGCAGCCGGACGTCCTCCTCGGCCGGGTTGCCGTACAACTCCACTGCCTCGGCGGCCTGTTCGTCGTCCGCGGCCGGTGTCCACCGCGATGCGGCGGCGCTCGCGCGCTGCCGCGGTTGTTCCCTACCCTCCAGGCCCGCCATGCCCCCATCATGGCCGCACGGGACCCTCCGCGGGGGCCGTTCCGATGGAATCGGCCCCCGTCCGTGAAGGATCGTCAGGCGAACTTCGCCTTCCCCGGGCCCTCCTCGACGAAGCTGCGCATCCCGGTCTCGCGGTCCTCGGTCGCGAAGAGGCCGGCGAACCAGGTGCGCTCGATGGCGAGACCGGTGTCGATGTCGGCCTCCAGGCCCTGGTCGATCGCCTCCTTCGCGGCCCGCAGGGCGACGGCCGGCCCCTGCGCCAGCCTGGCGGCCCAGGCGTGCGCCTGCTCGTACACCTCGGCGGCCGGGACGACCCGGTCGACCAGACCGAGCGTCAGGGCCTCGTCGGCCTTCACCATGCGGCCGGTGAAGATGAGGTCCTTGGCCTTGGAGGGGCCGACGAGCCGGGACAGGCGCTGGGTGCCGCCCGCGCCGGGGATCAGGCCGAGGAGGATCTCCGGCTGGCCCAGCTTGGCGTTGTCGGCGGCGATCCGGTAGTCGGCGCAGAGCGCGAGCTCGCAGCCGCCGCCGAGCGCGTAACCGGTGATCGCGGCGACGACCGGCTTCGGGATGCGGGCGACGGCGGTGAAGGAGTCCTGAAGGGCGCGCGAGCGCTTGACCATGGCCACGTGGTCCATGACCTGCATCTCCTTGATGTCCGCACCGGCCGCGAACACCTTCTCGCCGCCGTAGAGGACCACGGCCCGCACGTCGTCGCGGTCGGTCGCCTCCTGGGCCAGCTCGCGCAGCCGGTCCTGGGTGGCGACGTCCAGGGCGTTCATCGGGGGGCGGTCGAGGCGGATCGTGCCGACGCCTTCGGCGACTTCGAGGTTCACAGTCATGGGGGAAAGGTTAGTGGCCGTTAACGGAAGGGGGCCCGGTGCTGTTGCTCACAGCACCGGGCCCCTCAGGCGACGTCCGACGGGAGATCTAGGCGATCCACTCCGACCAGTCCATGTTCCAGCCGTTGAGGCCGTTCTCCGGAGTGATCTGCTTGTCCTTGGAGTTCTTCACGATGACGACGTCGCCGATGATCGAGCGGTCGTAGAACCAGGCGGCCGGCGTCGAGCTGTCGCCCGCGCCCCGCGCGTCCTCCAGGCCGACGCAGCCGTGGCTGACGTTGGTGGAGCCGAAGGTGGAGGACGGCGCCCAGTAGTTGCCGTGGACGAAGGTGCCCGAGTTGGACAGGCGCATCGCGTGCGGCACGTCCTTGATGTCGTACTCGCCGCCGAAGCCGACCGTGGCCCCGTTCATGCGGGTCACCTGGTACTTCTCGCTGATGACCATCTGACCGTTGTACGTGGTCGTGGACGGCGCGCCCGCGGTGATCGGCAGCGTCTTGATGATCGCGCCGTCCCGCTCGACCTTCATCGTCTTGGCGCTCGCGTCGACGGTGGAGACCTGACGGCGGCCGATGGTGAAGGAGATCGACTTCTTCTGCTTGCCGTAGACGCCGGGGCGGCCCTCGACGCCGTCCAGGTTCAGTTCGACCGTGACCTTGGTGCCGGCGGCCCAGTAGTCCTTCGGACGGAAGTCGAGGCGGTCGTTGCCGAACCAGTGGCCCTCGATCCGGACGGCCGGGACGGCCGTCACCTTGATGGCCTTCTCGACGGCCTCGGGATCGGTGATGCCCCGGCTGAAGTTGACGGAGACCGGCATGCCGACGCCGACGGTCGAACCGTCCTCGGGCGTGTACTGGCCGATGAAGGTGTTCTTCGGGACCAGCGTGGTGAAGGTGGTGTCCTTCGCCGACTCGCGGCCCTCGGAGTCCTTCGCGATCGCGTGGACCTTGTACTGGGTGGCCGCGGCCAGGTGCGCGCTCGGCGACCAGCTGACGCCGTCCGCGGCGATCCGGCCCTCGACCTTGTCGCCCTTGGAGTCGGCGACCTCGACCGTGGTCAGCTTGCCCTGCGCCGCGGTGATCTTGAGGGCGCCGCTGGTGGCGACCGAGTCGGCACCGTCCTTCGGAAGGATCGTCACGACCGCCTGGGAGGCCGCGTTCTCCTGCTTGCCGCCGCCCTGGGCCGCCGGTCCCTGTCCCCCCGCACCGCCGCCGGTGGCGGTCTCACCGCCGCCGCAGGCGGTCAGGACCAGGAGCAGCGCCCCCGCCGCCAGGGCCTGCAGCCCGACGCCCCCGCGTCGGCCGCGCCGCCCCGTCGCCCCTACCGATGCCCCCGATATCGGCTGCCCGTTCACTGTGGTCTTCTCCCCTCGCACGGCCTGGCAACGCCACGGCCCCACCCCCGTGCGCATCCACTCGCGCACACAGCGCTAGACAATCACACCGCAGGACACGAAAGATCCTCGCGAATGTCACCGTTCGGCACCAGTCGGCGTGATACGGGGGCCACCCCGGTTCACAGCAGCGCGGAGCCCGCCTTCCACCGGTTCCAGTCCAGGTTCCAGCCGCCGAGGCCGTTGTCGGGAGCGACCTCCTTGTCCCGGGAGTTGACCACCTCCACCACGTCGCCGATCAGCGTCCGGTCGAAGAACCAGCCCGCGGGCGAGTCCGCGCTGCCGCCCTTCTCGTCACGGAGGCCCACGCAGCCGTGGCTGACGTTGGCGGAGCCGAAGGTGGAGGCCGCCGCCCAGTAGTTGCCGTGCAGGAAGGTCCCCGAGTCGGTCAGGCGCATCGCGTGCGGCACGTCCTTGATGTCGTACTCGCCGCCGAACCCGACCGTCCTGCCGTCCATCCGGGTCACGTCGTACAGCTCGGTCACGACCATCTTCCCGTTGTACGTCGTGGTCTTCGGCGCGCCCGCGGTGACCGGCAGCGTGGCGAGCACCCGGCCGTCGCGCCGGACCTCCATCGTGTGCTCCTCGGCGTCGACCAGGGAGACCTGGGAGCGGCCGACGGTGAAGCCGACCTTCTTGCGCTGGATGCCGTACACCCCGGGCGCCCCCTCGACGTCCCGCAGGGCGAGCTCGACGGTCACCTTCGTGCCGGGCCGCCAGTACGCGGCGGGCCGGAAGTCGAGCCGCTCCTTGCCGAACCAGTGGCCGACGACCTCCACCGGCGGGTCCGAGGTGACGCGGACGGCCCGCTCGACCTCGGCCCGGTTCTCGATCGGCCGGTTGAAGCCGAAGGAGACGATCATTCCGGTGCCGACCGTGGAACGGTTCTCCGGTTTGAAGTAGCCGATGAAGCGGGACCCGGGGACGACGGTGGTGAAGGTGGTGTGCCGGGCCGAGCGGCGCCCGTGCCCGTCGAGCGCGACCGCGTCCACGCTGTACTTGGCGGCCAGCGCGAGCCGGGTTCCCGGCCGGGGCCGCCAGCGCAGCCCGTCCGCCGAGACCTCCCCGGCGACCTCGGCCCGCAGGCCGTCCTCGACCTGCACGACCGTCACCCGTTCGAGGCGCCCGCTGTCCACCTTCACCTCGACGGGCCCGCCGGCCGGCACCGCCCGGCTGCCGTCCTCCGGGCTCACCCGGATGACGTCGCCCGGGGCCCGCGCCTTGCCCGGCATGCCGATGCCGACGCCCCCCTCGCCGTCCGCCCCGGTGCAGCCCGCGAGGGCCGTCGCAAGCCCCGCCACCAGTCCCGTCACCACGAGGGCCCGCCTCGCCCGCTCCCATACAAGTGTCACGCCCGGCCCAACGACGGCCACCCTCCAGGGGAAACGTGCGTGCGGGTCATGTTGGGAGCACGGCGGTGCGGGCAGAACAGGGGGAGAACCACGCGGGGGAGCGGCGGCCGGGACGCCGCCGCTCCCCCGGGTGCGGGCCCGACGAGCCGCGGGAGGCCGGGACGGTGGCGAGCGCAGCCGAGCAGGAGGCGGTGACCGAGCGTGCCCTGGAGCGGGCCGGGCCACCGGTGTGGCCGGGGGCGCCGACGCCCCTGGGGGCCCGCTGCCGGGTCGGCCCCGGCGGGGTGGCGGGCACCAACTTCGCCCTGTGGGCGGGCGGGGCGGAGGCCGTGGAGCTGTGCCTCTTCGACGCCGACGGCACGGAGACGCGGCTCCGGCTGGCCGAACTGACGCACGAGATCTGGCACGGCTTCGTGCCGGGCGTCGGGCCGGGTCAGCGGTACGGCTACCGGGTGCACGGTCGCTGGGACCCGTGGACGGGCGCCCGCTGGAACCCGGCGAAGCTGCTCCTCGACCCGTACGCCCGGGCCGTCGACGGCGACTTCGCGGCGCTGCCCCCGGAGGCGTACGGGCACGTCCGGGACTGGCCGCAGCAGCACGTGGCCGACACCGTCCGGGACGAGCGGGACTCCGCACCGCACGTCCCCAAGGGGGTCGTCGTCCACGACGACGACGACTGGTCCGACGACCGCAGACCCAAGACGCCCTGGCAGGACTCGGTCATCTACGAGCTGCACGTCAAGGGCTTCACGAAACTGCACCCCGGCATCCCGGAGCACCTGCGGGGCACGTACGCGGGGCTCGCGCACCCCGCCGCGATCGACCACCTCGTACGCCTCGGGGTGACGGCGGTCGAGCTGCTGCCGGTCCACCAGTTCGCGCACGAGGACCACCTCCTGCGGCGCGGGCTGCGCAACTACTGGGGCTACAACTCGATCGGCTACTTCGCCCCGCACGCCGGCTACTCCGCCTCGGGGACGACCGGGCAGCAGGTCGGCGAGTTCAAGCGGATGGTGCGGGCGCTGCACGCGGCCGGGATCGAGGTCATCCTCGACGTCGTCTACAACCACACGGCGGAGGCCGGCGAGCTCGGCCCCACCCTCTCCCTGAAGGGCATCGACAACCGCGGCTACTACCGGCTCCAGTCCGACGCCCGCCGGTACGCCGACTACACGGGCTGCGGCAACACCCTGCACGTCGTGCAGCCGCAGGTCCTCCGCCTCATCACCGACTCCCTGCGCTACTGGGTGACCGAGATGGGCGTCGACGGCTTCCGCTTCGACCTGGCGGCGGCCCTGGCCCGCTCGATGCACGACGTCGACATGCTGTCCCCCTTCCTGGCGGTGATCGCCCAGGACCCGGTCCTGCGCCGGGTCAAGCTGATCGCCGAACCGTGGGACGTCGGCAACGGCGGCTACCAGGTCGGCGCCTTCCCGCCCCTCTGGACCGAGTGGAACGACCGCTACCGGGACGCCGTCCGGGACTTCTGGCGCGGGGCGCTGCCCGACGTGCGGGACCTCGGCTACCGGCTGTCCGGCTCCAGCGACCTGTACGCCTGGGGCGGGCGCCGGCCGTACGCCTCGGTCAACTTCGTCACCGCCCACGACGGCTTCACCCTGCGCGACCTCGTCACGTACGAACGCAAGCACAACGAGGCCAACGGCGAGGGCAACCGGGACGGCACCCACGACAACCGCTCCTGGAACTGCGGCGCGGAGGGCGAGACCGACGACCCCGGGATCACCTCCCTCCGCCTCCGCCAGCAGCGCAACCTCCTCACCACCCTGCTCCTCTCCACCGGCGTCCCGATGCTCGTCGCCGGCGACGAGATGGGCCGCACCCAGGGCGGCAACAACAACGCCTACTGCCAGGACAACGAGCTCGGCTGGCTCGACTGGTCGCTCCCGGACGACCCCGGCCGGGCCGACCTGCTCGCCCTCGCCCGCCGGCTCCTCTCCCTCCGCCACCGCCATCCGGTGCTGCGCCGCCGGGCCTTCTTCTCCGGCCGGCCGCAGGCCGCGGACGGCCTGCGGGACCTGGCCTGGTTCACCGCCGAGGGCGCCGAGATGACGGAGCGGGACTGGTACGCGCCGACGGCCACGCTCGGCCTCTACCTGTCGGGCCGCGACATCCCGGGGCGGGACGCGCGGGGCGAGCAGATCACCGACGACAGCTTCCTCGCCGTCCTCCACGCCGGCCACCTCCCCCTGGAGTTCCGGCTGCCGGGCCCGCCGTGGGCGGAGTCGTACGAGCTGGTCGTGGACACGGCCCGGGAGGACCAGTCACGCGCGCCGGGCACGGAGCACCCGGGCGGCGGGACGATCACGGTGGGGGCCCGGTCGGTGGTGCTGCTGCGGGTGGGGGCGTGAGGGGGCGGGGCGGGTCAGCGCAGGGTGACGTAACAGGTGTAGTCACCGCTGACGTCGGAGTCGGGACCGGTGTACCCCTGGCTGATGCTCGTGCCGCCGTAGACCGTGTACGAGCCCGCGGGCCGGGCTCCCGAGGTCCACGCGGCGGGCGCCGAGCGGAAGCGGGCACGGCACTTCTCGCCGGCCGCCGCCTCCCCCACGCCCTTCGGGTCGCCCTGGACCGTCCTGTCGACCCGCACGTGACCGAAGACGCGCAGGTCCGCGTCCTTGCCGCAGGGGGCCGGCAGGACGCGGACCGCGGACCCGAGGCCGGTGGCCGTGGAGCCGCAGGCACCGGGCTTCAGGCCGGCCAGGGTGGTGGTGACCCGCTCGGCGTCCTGGGATCGCTCGTCGGCGGGCACGGGCGGAACCGTCGCCTTCCCGTGGTCGGTCAGGACGTACTCCGCGCGCAGTGAGGTGACGCCGCCGAGGGCGCCCCTGGCGTGCAGGCCGCCGAGGGCCGGCCGGAAGTCGACGGCGGCCCGGACCAGGCGCCCGTCCTCGTCCAGGTCCACCGTCAGCGGAACCTCGTCGGAGGAGCTCGGGTCCAGGTGGGACGCGACCTCGTCCGGCAGGGCCTCGGCCGCGGTCGAGGCGTGGATCCGCACCTCGTAGCGGCGGCCGCCGCCGGCGGTCCTCGCCGGGCTCCGCTCCGGATGCACGTGACGCACCACCTCGGCCAGGGTGTGGCCCCAGGGCGCGGCCTCGCCCGCGTATTCCAGGAGACCCTCGACGGAGTCGGCGAACTCCATGGAACCGGAGGCGGAGTAGCGGAGCCACGTGCCGCGTGGGGTCCGGTAGCTGATGTCGTTCTCCTCGACCGCGAACCGCTCGCGGATCCTGACGCCCGGGGCGCGGCCGAGGTCCTCGGTCGCCGCCTTCTCCGGGAAACCGCGCGGGACCTCGACGGACCGCTCGACGCGGGCGGTGTCCTTCCCGTAGTCGAGGACGCCGGTGGTCCGTTCGACGGCGTCGCCGCCGGCCGAACCGTAGGTGACGGTGGCGGTGAAGCGGGCCGAGCCGCTCGCGGCGGTCGCCCGGGAGGCGGCGTTCAGCTGGTCGCGCAGCCGCTCCTCGAAGACCGGCTTGCCGGTCGGCGAGGCCGTCTTCGCGGCCGGTTCCTCCGCCTGGCCGGCCGTCTGGCAGCCGACGGCCGCCAGCAGGAACGGCAGCGTGACGGCCGCCGCGCGGAATCTTCCGGAATGCCTCATCGTCGTTCTCCCGCCCCTGGTCGTCCCTCGGGGCCGGGATCTTACGGACCGGCTCCTTCCGGATCGTCGACGGGTCCCGTCAGTTCCGCCCGAGAATCCCCCGGTCATAGCCGGCGGCGACGGCGGCCGCGCGGTCCCTGACGCCCAATTTGCCATAGATGTGGGTGAGATGCGTCTTCACCGTCGCCTCGCTGATGAAGAGCTCCGCCGCGATCGCCCGGTTCGCCGTGCCCTTCGCGACGAGCGCGAGGATCTCGCTCTCGCGGGCGGAGAGCGCGGTGTCGGCGGCGGGTGAGCGTACGGCGGTGACCAGGCGGGAGGCGACGGCCGGGGACAGGACCGTACGGCCCGAGGCCGCCGCCCGCACGGCCGCGAACAGCTCCTCGCGGGGCGCGTCCTTCAGGAGGTAGCCGGTCGCGCCGGCCTCGATCGCCGGAAGGGTGTCGGTGTCCGTGTCGTACGTGGTGAGGACGAGGACCCGGGAGCGGGCACCGTGCCGCGTGAGCGCCGCGATCGCGTCGACACCGCCGCCGCCGGGCATGCGCAGGTCCATCAGGACGACGTCGGGGTCGAGTTCCAGGGCGAGTTCGACGCCCCGGACACCGTCGGGGGCCTCCCCGAGGACGCGGAAGCCGGAGCCCTCGGCGGTGAACATGCCGCGCAGGCCGTCCCGTACGACGGGGTGGTCGTCGACGATCAGGAGCGTGATGTCGGTCATGGTCCGCCCAACGGTACGCGAGCGGAGATCGCCGTGCCCTCGCCCGGCGCCGTCTCCACGGTGACCGTGCCGGCGAGGCACTCGGCCCGCGCCCGCATGCCGTCGAGCCCGAACCCACCGCCGTCGCGGCCCCGTTCGCGGCGCGCGAGCGGGTCGAAGCCGCGACCGTCGTCCCGTACGTCCAGGGTGATCTCGTCGCCCATGTAGGAGAGCGTGACGCCGGCCCGCACGGCCCCGGAGTGGCGTGCCGCGTTGGACAGGGCCTCCTGGGCGATCCGCAGCAGCGTCGCGGCGATCTCGTCGTGCAGCGGCACCTCGGTGCCGGTCACGGTGAACCGGGTGCCCACACCGGTGCGTTCGGCCCAGTCGGCGACCGTCTTGCGGAGGGCCTCCGGGAGCTCGTCGTGCTCCAGGGCGACCGGCCCGAGGTTCCGCACGGAGCGGCGGGCCTCGCCGAGACTGTGCCGCGCGAGGTCGGCGGCCCGCCGGAGGTGTGCCTCGGCGCCCTCCCGGTCGGAAGCGGCGGAGGCCGCGGAGGCGGCCTGGAGCTGGGTGACGATCCCGGTGAGGCCCTGGGCGATCGTGTCGTGGATCTCGGCGGCGAGCCGGCGCCGCTCGTCGTCGACCCCGGCCTCGCGGGCCTGGAGGAGGAGCTGGGCCTGGAGCGCCGAGTTCTCGGCGAGGGCCTGTTCGAGGCGGCTGTTGGCGCGGCCGAGCTCGGCGATGGTGGCGGCCCGCTCGGCGGCCTTCTCGGCGTCCTTCGTGGCGAGGTGGGAGAAGCCGAGCGAGAGGGCGGCGTTGAGCGCCAGCAGGCCGCCGAAGGCCAGCCACTGCACGAGGGAGGCGGGCGGCAGGCCGCCGGACTGGGAGCCGGCCATGGCGACGGCGGTGACGAGGAGCCCGGCGCGGGACAGGCGGCGGGGCAGCAGGTGGACGGCGTCGAAGTAGCCGACGCAGGCGTAGACCGCGAAGAACGGGTTGAGCCAGGTCAGGGCGAAGGCGAGCCCGGTGCGGAGGGCGAAGTGGGCGACGGAGGCGGGTCCGGGGGCCGCCGGAACGAGCACGGGCCCGGCCCCCGGCTCCTCCGGCCCCCACCCGGAGGCTGCGACGACCCGCCCGCAGCGGAGGGCCCACACCACCTGGAGGAGGAGCGCCGCCACCACGAGGGCGGCGGCCGCCACCATCCGCGTACGGCCCATGAACAGGTCCGCCGACGCCCCGGCGATCACGGTGGCGACGCCGAGCAGTCCGAACGGCCCCCAGCGGAAGAACTGCCGCCAGCGCTCCTCGACGGTGGTGGGCATCCCGGCTCCCTTTCCCCTCGCTCCCGACGGCACCGCTCGCTCCCGGCCGGCCCGGCTCACTCCCAGCGGAACCAGCGCACCGAAGCACCGGTCAGCACGACCGCCCACAGGACCATCACCCCGAGCGCGACCCGGCCGGGCCAGCCGCCCGAGGCGGCCGAGTCGAGGGCCTCGGAGGCGGCGCCCAGCGGAGTGATCCCGACGATCCGCCGCAGGGTATCCGGCATGGCCTGGACGGGCACCCAGACGCCCGCCGTGAACATCATCGGGAAGGAGACGAGGGTGCCGACGGCGGTGGCGACCTTCTGCGTGCGGAAGACGGCGCACACGGCGGCCCCGAGGGCGAGCCCACCGGCGACGGCGAGCAGCAGGGCGAGCAGGTACCCCACGAGGTTCTCCGGCAGGGCGACGCCGAAGGCGATCCGCCCCACCGCGATCACGAGCAGCGAGGAGACGAGCGCGGCGACGCCGTGCAGCACGAGCTGCGCGGTGAGCAGCGCCCCGGGCCGGACGGGGGTGGTGGACATCCGGCGGAGGATGCCGCGTTCGCGGTAGCCGGACAGTACGGGCGGCATGGCCTGGATCGAGGCCATGACGAGGGCGAAGAGAACGGCGACGGGCACGTACACGTCGATGACGCGGCGTCCGCCGAGGTCCGGGGAGGCCTCCCGGAAGGAGGGGACCAGGCCGCCGAGGATCACGAGCAGCAGGGTCGGCGCGACCATCGCCCAGAACAGGACGGCGGGCTCGCGGCCGAAGAGCCGGGCTTCGGTGCGCAGGACGGTCAGGGCGGGACTCGGAGTGCTCATCGGTCGGTTCCCGTCAGGTCGAGGTAGGCGTCGTCGAGGGAGGCGTCGGCGACCCGGAGCCGGGCGGCCGTAACGCCCTCGCGGGCGAGCAGGGAGACGAAGGCGGCGACGGTCTCCTCGGTGCCGCCGACGACGGTCCGGCCCTCGGCCGTCGTGACGGAGGCGGCGCCGGGCAGGGCGCGCAGCGCGGCCGGATCGAGCGCGGTGCCGGAGTCGAAGGAGATCTCCCGGGCGGCCGAGGCGCGGCCGATCAGCCCGTCGGGGGTGTCGAGCGCGGCGATCCGCCCGCCGTCGAGGACGGCGACGCGGTCGCAGAGGCGCTGCGCCTCCTCCATGAAGTGGGTGACGAGCAGCACGGTCACCCCGGCGTCCCTCAGGGACTCCACGAGCGCCCACGCCCCGCGGCGGGCCCGCGGGTCGAGACCGGTGGTGAGCTCGTCGAGGACGACGACCCGGGGGCCGCCGACCAGGGCGAGGGCGATGAACAGCCGCTGCTGCTGCCCGCCGGAGAGCTTTCCGAACCGGGTCCGCAGGTGCGGGACGAGACCGAGCCGCTCGGCGAGCTCGTTCCGGTCGGCGGGCCGCTCGTGGAAGGAGGCGTACAGGTCCAGCGCCTCGCCCACGGTCAGCTTGGCCTGCAGGGCGCTCTGCTGGAGCTGTGCCCCGAGCACCCGGGTGACCTCTTCCCGCTGCGTCACGGGATCGAACCCGCACACCCGCACCCGTCCCCCGTCGGGGGTCCGCAACCCCTCGACGCACTCCACGGTGGTGGTCTTGCCGGCGCCGTTGGGGCCGAGGATCCCGAAGATCTCCCCCTCGCCGACCTCGAAGGAGACGTCGTCGACGACCTTCCGGCCGTCGTACGTCTTGTGCAGTCCCCGCACCTCGATCGCTGTCATGTCCCCAGGCTGTCGAGCGCGCCGGATCCGGAACATCGGCCATCGCGCTCGAACCGGCTTCAACCGATCGGCTGATGCCGGGGTACGACCGAAAACCGGGTGAGCGGTGTCAGCGGTGAACCGTATGGTCGGACCTGATGCCAGAGAAACCGATCCCCCCGCACTCCGACCGCTCGACGGTCCGCGTCCTGCTCCGTCTCTGGCCGTACGTGCGGCCCGTGCGGGGCCGGCTGGTCACGGCCGCGATCATCGCGATCGTCGCCTCCTGTCTGTCGCTCGTCATCCCGATCGTCCTGAAGTGGCTGGTCGACGGGCCCGTCGCGGACCGCGACCCCGGGGGCGTCTGGCTCGGCGCCCTGTACCTGCTGCTCCTGGGAATCGCCGAGGCCGTCCTGTTCGGCTTCCGCCGCTGGCTGGTGGCCCGGCCGCTGTCCGCCGTGGAGGCCCGGATGCGGGCCGACCTGTACGGCAGGCTCCAGCGCCTCCCGATCGCCTTCCACGACCGGTGGGCCTCCGGACAGCTGCTCTCGCGCGGGACGACGGACCTGATGCTGGTCCGGATGTTCCTGGCCTTCCCGCTGACGTTCCTCCTGGTCAACGGCGTGACGATCCTCGCCGGTTACGTCCTGCTCCTGGCCCAGGACTGGTCCCTCGGCCTCGTGCTCCTCACGCCCGTGCTCCCGCTCGTGCTCGTCTCCAACCTCTTCGAGCGGCGGTACGGGAGCGTGGCGCGCAGGGCCCAGGACCAGGTCGGCGACCTGACGACGGTCGTCGAGGAGAGCGTCCTCGGCATCCGGATCGTGAAGGGCTTCGGCCGCCACCGCAGCCAGGCGGAGGCGTTCCGCGAGCTCTCCGGCCACCTCCGCGGCACGGAACTGGCCAAGGCGCGGCTGCTCGCCATGATCTGGGCCGTCATCACCATCGTGCCGGAGCTGGCCATCGGGGCCGCGCTCGTGCTCGGCACCGTCCAGGTCGCCGACGGGGACCTGTCGGCGGGCACCCTCGTCGCGTTCCTGTCGACGGCCCTGGCGCTGCGCTGGCCGGTGGAGTCGATCGGCTTCCTCCTCGCGATGAGCCAGGAGGCGGCGACCGCGACGGAACGCTACTTCGAGGTGATGGACGCCGAGGAGGAGCCGGACACGGCCGCCGCGACCGGCGACGGCGGGGGCCCGGGCGGGGTCTCCGACGGGGTCCGCTTCGAGGGCGTCACCTTCCGCTACCCGGACGCCCCCGAGGAGGCGCCCCCGGTCCTGGACGGCATCGACCTCCACATCCGCCCCGGCGAGACCCTGGCCCTGGTCGGCGGCACCGGCTCCGGCAAGACGACCCTCACCGCCCTCGTACCCCGCCTGCACGAGGCGACGGCCGGCCGCATCCTCCTCGACGGCGAGGACATCGCCCTCATGGAACGGGAGAGGCTCCGCTCCCTCGTCTCCGTGGCGTTCGAGGAGCCGACGCTGTTCTCCGCGAGCGTCGGCGAGAACGTCCTGATGGGCGCGGCAGGAGCCGGCGACCCGGAGTTGCGCCGCGCCCTGGGCGTCGCCCAGGCGGACGGCTTCGTCGACCGGCTGCCCGAGGGGACCGCGACCCAGGTCGGCGAGCAGGGCCTCAGCCTCTCCGGCGGCCAGCGGCAGCGGCTCGCCCTGGCCCGGGCGGTGGTCGGCAGGCCCCGGTTCCTGGTCCTGGACGACCCGCTGTCGGCGCTCGACGTCCACACGGAGGCCCGGGTCGAGGCGGCCCTGCGGGAGGTCCTCAGGGAGACGACAGCCCTGGTCGTGGCGCACCGCCCGTCGACGGTGATGCTCGCCGACCGGGTCGCGCTGCTCTCGGGCGGCCGGATCGCGGCCGTCGGCACCCATCAGGAACTGCTGCGCGGCAGCGCCGAGTACGCCTGGCTGATGTCCGGCGAGGGGAACGAGAAGCGATGACGGACACCACGCTCCAGGAGAAGACGGCGAAGGCCCCGGCCGAGCCGTCCGATCCCTTCGACCGCGACGACCTGCCCGCGCCCCCGGGCGCGACGGGGGCCCTGCTCCGCTCCCTCCTCGCCCCCCACCGCGCGCGGGTCGTGGTCGCGGCCCTGATCCTCCTCGTCAGGGAGGCGGCGCTGCAGGCGGGCCCGCTGCTCGTCGCGTACGCCATCGACCGCGGCGTCCCGGCCTTCCGCGCGGGGGACCACGGCCCCGTCGTCGCCGTGGCCGTCGGCTACCTCCTCTGCGCCGTCCTGTCGGGCGTCCTCCAGTACGCCTTCGTCCGCGGTGCCGCCCGCATCAACCAGGACGCGCTGCTCGACCTGCGCGGCCGGATCTTCCGGCACGCGCAGGTGCTGAGCGTCGACTTCCACGAGCGGTACACCTCGGGCCGGCTGATCTCCCGCTCGACCACGGACGTGGAGTCCCTCCGGGAGCTCCTCTCGGAAGGCCTGCAGGAACTGATCGGCGTGGTCCTCTCCTTCGCGTCGATCTCCCTCGTCCTGCTCTGGCTGGACTGGGGCATCGGAGCGCTGGCGGTCGCCTCCTTCGTCCCCCTCCACCTCCTCATCCGGCTCTACCGGCGGCGCGCGGGCACGGTGTACGCGGAGCGTTCCACGGCCATCGCGGGCGTGATCGTGAAGTTCGCGGAGACGATGAACGGCATCCGCCCGGTCAGGGCCTTCCGCCGGGAGAGGACCAACGACACCGAGTTCGCGGCGCTCAACCACCGCCACGAGCGGAGCAACGGCGACGCCCTCCTCGAAATGGCCCGCTACGTGGTCGGCTCGCGCCTGGTGGCGAACACGGCGGTGGCCGGGATGTGCCTCTGGGGGGCGTACCGGGTGGCGGCCGGAACGCTCGAACTGGGCGTGCTCGCCGCGGCGGTCCTCTACATGCGCCGCCTGTACGACCCGATCGACCGCCTCGGCATGTTCCTGAACTCCTACGAGTCGGCGGCGGCGTCCCTCGCCAAGATCGCCGGCCTGCTGGCCCAGGAGCCGGGGGTCCCGGAGACGACGGCGCCCCGCGAACTCCCCCACCGCTCCGGGGCTCCCGGCAGGGAGATCACGTTCGAGGGCGTGCGGTTCGCCTACCGGACGGGCGGCGAGGTCCTCCCGCGCTTCGACCTGACGATCCCTGCGGGCCAGACGGTCGCGGTGGTCGGCGCGACGGGCGCGGGCAAGTCGACGCTGGCGAAACTGCTGGCCCGCTTCTACGACCCGACGGAAGGCCACGTCAGGCTCGACGGGGTGGACCTCCGCGACCTCACGACCCCCGATCTCCGCCGCGGGATCGTGATGGTCACCCAGGAGGCCTTCCTCTTCTCCGGCACGGTCGCGGACAACATCGCGATCGGCCGCCCGGACGCGACCCGCGACGAGATCGAACAGGCGGCGAAGGCCATCGGGGCGCACGAGTTCATCACCGGCCTCCCGGACGGCTACGACACGGACGTCCGCAAGCGCGGTGGCCGGATCTCGGCCGGCCAGCGCCAGCTGGTGGCCTTCGCCCGCGCCCTGCTGGCGGACCCGGCGGTCCTGATCCTGGACGAGGCGACCAGCTCCCTGGACGTACCGGGCGAGCGGGCGGTGCAGCGGGCGATGGACACGGTCCTGGCGGGCCGTACGGCGGTGGTCATCGCCCACCGCCTGTCGACGGTCGAGGTGGCGGACCGCGTCCTGGTGATGGAGTCGGGCCGGATCGTCGAGGACGGCCCCCCGTCGGCCCTGGTGAAGGGCGAGGGCCACTACGCGGGCCTGCACCGGGCCTGGCGGGACAGCCTGGTGGGGTGACGGCGGGCGGGCAGGGGGACGTGCGGAGGGGGTGCGGAGACGCCGGCGCGGCTCGGCGCGGGCCGGTCGGACGGCGCGTGGAGGGAACAGAATGAGCCACGGTTCGACGCGGTGCGGTCGGGCGGTCGGTATCCCCTCCTCGACGCCCCCGCCCATGACGCCGGCTCCGTGCTCGGCCCGGAAAGCCTCTTCGAATGCGGGCTCCGCAGAACGTCGGGCGACAACGCGACCATGATCGGCGAAACGTCCGGTTAACGAACACGGACATTCGGACAGCGGACGATTTCCGGCCAACTTCCCGTCGTGGTCCTGACAGGTCCCCGTCATTCCTGTCACTCTCTCCCCGGCTCTTCGTACCACCGTTCACCGCGTCACCCGAATGGGTTCGGACCCCCTGGGCCCCGATCCGCCGGGTTCCGCGTCACACGTACGTGCTCCACAGCTCTCCTTGCTCCGCCCGGACGGGCTCACCCAAGTCCGCCGGTACCCCCCTCGCATAAGGAGTCTGCGTGAGATCCACGCCCAGCCGCCGTGCCACCGCGACCGGCGCCCTGATCGCCGCCGCCGCCATGCTCACCCTCGGCGTCCAGTCCGGCACCGCATCGGCCGGCACCTTCGGGTCCGCCCCCGCGGCGCAGTCCATCGGCAAGGTCAACCCGGGCAAGCTCCCGGCCGACCTCTCCCCCGCCCAGCGCGCCGCCCTCATCAAGGCGGCGGACGCCGACAAGGCCGCCACGGCCAAGTCCCTCGGTCTCGGCGCCCAGGAGAAGCTGGTCGTCCGCGACGTCGTCCAGGACCGCGACGGCACGACCCACACGCGCTACGAGCGCACCTACGCCGGACTGCCCGTCCTCGGCGGTGACCTGATCGTCGCCGAGACCAAGGCCGGCGCCACCACCGGGGTCATCAAGTCCAGCCGCGCGCAGCTCGAGAACGTCGACCTCGCCGCCGACGTCACCCCGGCCGCCGCCGAGAAGCAGGCCCTCGGCCGCGCCGCCGCGGAGGGCTCCAAGAAGGCCGCCGCCGACCGCGCCCCGCGCAAGGTCGTGTGGATGGCCCAGGGCGCGCCCGTCCTCGCGTACGAGACCGTCGTCGGCGGCCTCCAGCACGACGGCACCCCGAACGAGCTGCACGTCGTGACGGACGCGAAGACCGGCGCGAAGCTCTACGAGTGGCAGGCCATCGAGACCGGCATCGGCAACACGCAGTACAGCGGCCAGGTGACCCTCGGCACCGCGCCCTCGTACACGCTGACCGACACCGGCCGCGGCAACCACAAGACGTACAACCTCAACGGCGGTACGTCGGGCACCGGGACGCTGTTCACCAACACCACGGACACGTGGGGCAACGGCCTCCCCTCCAACAAGGAGACCGCGGGCGCCGACGCGCACTACGGTGCCGCGCTCACGTGGGACTACTACAAGAACGTGCACGGCCGCTCCGGCATCCGCGGTGACGGCGTCGGCGCGTACTCCCGCGTCCACTACGGCAACGCGTACGTCAACGCCTTCTGGTCCGACTCCTGCTTCTGCATGACGTACGGCGACGGCTCGGGCAACAGCAAGCCGCTCACCTCCATCGACGTGGCCGCGCACGAGATGACGCACGGCGTCACCTCCAACACCGCCGGCCTGGTCTACAGCGGCGAGTCCGGCGGCCTCAACGAGGCCACCTCGGACATCATGGCGGCGGCCGTCGAGTTCTACGCCAACAACGCCAACGACAAGGGCGACTACCTCGTCGGCGAGAAGATCAACATCAACGGCAACGGCACCCCGCTGCGCTACATGGACAAGCCGAGCAAGGACGGCTCGTCCAAGGACTCGTGGTACTCGGGCATCGGCAGCATCGACGTCCACTACTCCTCGGGCCCGGCGAACCACTTCTTCTACCTGCTCTCCGAGGGCAGCGGCGCCAAGACCGTCAACGGCGTGAACTACGACTCGCCGACCTCCGACGGCCTGCCGGTCACCGGCATCGGCATCGACAAGGCCCGGCTGATCTGGTTCAAGGCGCTCACCACCAAGTTCAGCTCGAACACCAACTACGCCGGCGCCCGCACGGGCACCGTCGCGGCTGCCACCGAGCTGTACGGCGCGGGCAGCGCCGAGGTCACGGCCGTCGAGAACGCCTGGGCCGCCATCAACGTCGGCACCCGTCCCGGCGGCGGCAACCCGGGCGGCGGCACGGTGTTCACCAACGACGCCGACGTCGCCATCCCGGACTCCCCCGGTGCCGCGGTCACCTCGACGATCAACGTCACCGGCATCGCGGGCAACGCGCCCTCGACCCTCAAGGTCGGCGTGGACATCGTCCACACCTACATCGGTGACCTGGTCGTCGACCTCGTCGCCCCCGACGGCTCCGTCTACAGCCTGAGCAACCGTGCCGGCGGCAGCGCCGACAACATCAACACCACGTACACCGTGAACGCCTCCACCGAGGTCGCCAACGGTGCCTGGAAGCTCCGCGTCCAGGACAAGGCCGGCGCGGACACCGGCTACATCAACAGCTTCAAGCTGACCTTCCCGTAAGTCGCATCACACGGGGGCGGGCGCCCGGAGGGAACTCTCCCTCCGGGCGCCCGCGCGTCTGCACGCCCCGGCGGCGTGATCAGGGTGCCGCTCGCCGGCAGGGCGAAGGTGCCCTGGGGACCGCCTACCGCAGCAGCACCCCCGCACCCTCCCCCGTCGTCTCCGACGGCAGTGCCACGAGGCCGAGTTCCGCCGGCCGGGCGAGCAGTGGGTGGGCGGGCAGGACGCGGACCGTGCAGCCGAAGGAGCCCGTCCGGTCGAGCTCCAGGGTGCCCGCGTAGGGCAGTCGTCCCTCCAGGTCGGGGCCGCCCGCCGGCTTCAGGGTGACGGTCCGGGTGGCGGCGAGGGCGTCGTCGGCGTCGACGCGGCCGGTGACGGCCTGGACCTCGACGTCGTCGGGGCCGAGCGCGCCGAGCGCCACCCGGACCCGGACGACGGGCGTGGCGCCCAGCTCCGCGTCGGCGAGGTCGTCCGCGAGCCCGTCGCCGACCTCGACGTGGTCGACGGCCACCCTGGGCCAGGCCTCCCGGACCCGGGCCTTCCAGGCGGCGAGGTCCCGCGCCCGGGCCGGGGTGAGGGCCCGGTGGGCACCGGCGGCGGGCACGTACAGCTCCTCGACGTACTCGCGGACCATCCGGTCGGCGAGGACCTTCGGACCGAGGTCGGCGAGGGTGCGCCGGACCATGGCCGTCCAGGCGACCGGCACCCCGTCGGGGCCCCGGTCGTAGAAGCGGGGGGCGACCCGGCGCTCGATCAGTTCGTAGAGGGCGGCGGCCTCCAGGTCGTCGCGGCGGTCCTCGTCGGCGGCGGCCGCGCCGTCGGCGGTGGGGATGGCCCAGCCGAACTCGGGCCGGAACCACTCGTCCCACCAGCCGTCGAGGACGGAGAGGTTGAGGCAGCCGTTGAGGGCGGCCTTCATGCCGCTGGTGCCGCAGGCCTCCAGGGGGCGCAGCGGGTTGTTGAGCCAGACGTCGCAGCCGGGGTAGAGGCCGCGGGCCATCTCCATGCCGTAGTCGGGCAGGAAGACGATCCGGTGCCGGACCCGGGGGTCGTCGGCGAACCGGACGAGTTCCTGCACGAGCCGCTTCCCGCCGTCGTCGGCGGGGTGGGCCTTGCCGGCGACGACGAGCTGCACGGGCCGCTCGGGGTGGAGGAGCAGCGCCCTCAGCCGGTCCTTGTCCCGCAGCATCAGGGTGAGCCGCTTGTACGAGGGGACGCGGCGGGCGAAGCCGATGGTGAGGACGTCGGGGTCGAGGACGGACTCGGTCCAGCCGAGTTCGGCGGCGGCCGCGCCGCGCTGCCGCCAGGAGGCCCGCAGCCGTTCCCGCACGTCGGCGACGAGCCGTTCGCGGAGGGTGCGGCGCAGCTCCCACAGCTCGCGGTCGTCCGCGTCCGGGTCGAGCCGGGCCACTTCGGGGGCGACCCAGGTGGGGGCGTGGACGCCGTTGGTGATGGAGGTGATCGGCACCTCGTCGGCGTCGAAGCCCGGCCAGAGTCCGGCGAACATGGAGCGGCTGACGGCGCCGTGGAGGGTGGAGACGCCGTTGGCGCGCTGGGCGAGGCGCAGGCCCATGGCGGCCATGTTGAACACGCCGGGCTCGCCGCCGAGCGGGGTCTCGTCGCCGAGGGCCAGGATCCGGCCGAGGTCGACGCCGGGGAGGGCCCCGTCGTCGCCGAGGTGGCGGGCGACGAGGGCCCGGTCGAAGCGGTCGATGCCGGCCGGGACGGGGGTGTGGGTGGTGAAGACGGTCCCGGCCCGGACGGTCTCCAGGGCGCTGTCGAAGTCGAGTCCCTCGCCCTGGAGTTCCCGGACGCGTTCGAGGCCGAGGAAGCCGGCGTGGCCCTCGTTGGTGTGGAAGACCTCGGGGACGGGGTGTCCGGTGAGCCGGGTGTAGGTGCGGACGGCGCGGACGCCGCCGATGCCGAGGAGCATCTCCTGGAGGAGCCGGTGCTCGCTGCCGCCGCCGTACAGCCGGTCGGTGACGTTCCGTTCGCCCGGGCCGTTCTCCTCGACGTCGGAGTCGAGCATGAGGAGCGGGACGCGGCCGGCCCGGGCGATCCACAGATGGGCGTGGAGGCTGCGGCCGCCGGGCAGCGCGAGGGTGATCCGGGCGGGGGCGCCGTCGGCCTCGCGGAGCAGGGTGACGGGCAGCTCGCCGGGGTCGAGGACGGGGTACTGCTCCTGCTGCCAGCCGTCCCGGCCGAGGGACTGCCGGAAGTAGCCGTGCCGGTAGAGCAGGCCGACGCCGATCAGCGGGACGCCGAGGTCGCTCGCGGACTTGAGGTGGTCGCCGGCGAGGATGCCGAGGCCTCCGGAGTACTGGGGCAGGGCGGCGGCGACGCCGAACTCGGGCGAGAAGTAGGCGACGGCGGCCGGGGCGTCGCCGGGCCGGCCCTGGTACCAGCGGGGGGCGTGCAGATAGTGGTCGAGGTCCTCGGCGGCGGCGCGCAGCCGGGCCAGGAAGTCCTGGTCGGCGGCGAGCGCGGCGAGCCGGGGCGCTTCGAGGGCGGCGAGGACCCGCACGGGGTCGGCGCCGGTCGGGCCCTCGGGGGCGAGGGAGGCGAAGAGCGCCCGGGTGGGCTCGTGCCAGGACCAGCGCAGGTTGTGCGCGAGGTCGGCGAGGGGTCGAAGGGTGTCGGGGAGGACGGGACGCACGGTGAATCGACGGATTGCCTTCACGTTGTCCACCTTCGCAGGCGAGTACGGAGCGGAGCGGACGCACCACGCTGTGCGTCCGGCGTGCCGCTCCGACGGTAGGGCACGCCCGCCCGTCGGGCCACGGGGCGTCAGGCGGTGGGCACCGCCACGTCGTACGGGGAGCCCCGGTTGACGGTGGCCGGGTCGAAGGCGCCGGTGGCGGCGTACCGGGCGGCGATGGCGGCGAGTTCCTCGGCGGGGATGACCTGGTGGATGTCGGTGAAGCCGTGCGGGGCGCGGGCGTGGGCGAGGTGGATGACGACCTCGGGGCCGAGCTGCCGGTTGGTGTGCTGGAGGGCGGTCATGGCGGGGCGGCGCTCGCGCTCGTAGGCGGCGAGGCCCTCGGCGGGGTCGTCGGGGTGCCGTGCGAGGGCGTGGGCGAGGGCGCGGGCGTCGACGATCGACTGGGTCGCCCCGTTGGAGCCGACGGGGTACATGGCGTGGGCGGCGTCGCCGATGAGGGTGGTGCGGCCGTGGGTCCAGCGGTCGAGGGGGTCGCGGTCGACCATCGGGTACTCGTGCGCGGTGTCGGCGGCGCGCAGGACGGCGGGGACGTCGACGCCGTCGAACTCCCAGCCCTCGTAGTACGGGAGGAAGGTCTCGACGGGGACGGCACGGTTCCAGTCGCCCCGCAGCCGCTCCTCGCCGGCGGCGGCCGGGGTGTCGGCGGGGCGGGCGAGCGCCCAGTTCACGAGGACCTCGCGGCCGGGGCCGGTGGGCCGGCCCATGGGGTAGACGACGGCCTTCTGCCGGTCGTCGCCCGCGATGAGCATGAAGGAGCCCACGGCCCGCGCGGGCATCCGGGACACGCCCCGCCAGACGAGCATCCCGTTCCACGGGGGGCCGCCCTCCGCGGGGTTGAGCGCGGCGCGGACGGCGGAACGGATGCCGTCGGCGCCGACGAGGACGTCCGGTTCGAGGGAGGCCCGGCCCCGGACGGGTCCTTCGCGGTGCTCCAGGCGCAGCCGGGGCCGGCCGTCCGGGAGCGGTTCGACGCCGGTCACCTTGACGCCGGTGACCAGGGCCGTGGTGCCGAGCCGGGCGCGGACGGCACCGGCCAGGACCTGTTGGAGGTGGCCGCGGTGGACGGACAGCTGGGGCCAGCGGTAGCCGGCGCCGAGGCCGCGCGGTTCCCGGGATATCAGGCCGCCCGAGCGGTGGTAGTAGCGCAGTTCGCGGGTGCGCAGGGCGCCCGCCTCCAGGGCGTCGAGGAGGCCGAGCGCGTCGAGTTCGCGGACGGCGTTCGGCATCAGGTTGAGCCCGGCGCCGACGGGGCGGATGGCCGCGGCGGCCTCGACGACGGTCACCCGCTCGAATCCGGCGGCGTGCAGGGCGAGGGCGGCGGTGAGGCCGGCGACGCCGCCGCCGGCGATGACGATGTGGGGGCCGTGGTGGGGGTGGGTCGGGGTGTGGGGGGACATGACTGCTGCTCCTTAGCGCGATGACGCGGCCGTGGGGCCGACGGGCGTCCGGGCGGGACGGCGCCGCTCGGACGCGCGGCGCACCATGGTCTCGTTCTCCCTGGTCAGGTCCAGGATCGAGCGCAGCAGTGCGACGGGGGCGCCGCCGCTGCCCTCCTCGTACAGGCGCACGTCGTCGCCGTACGCCTTGCGGGCGATGCCGAGGTGGCGGGCCCGGAAGGTCTTCAGGATCCGCAGGACGCGGCCGAGCGCCTCGGCGGAGGCGGTGAGCGCGTGCGGCAGCCGGTCGGCGCCCTCCCAGCTGACGGCCGCCGACAGCTTGCCGACGGCGGAGATCCCGCCGCGGTACCGGGTGTGGAAGGCGCGCCAGGCCGGCAGGGCGTACGGCAGGGAGTCGGCGAGGAAGGCGTCGTAGGCGGTGTCGGAGCGGTCGCACTGCCACAGCGTCAGGTCGACCAGCCAGAGCGGGACCTGTGCGGCGGCCGGGCCCAGGTAGTCGCGGCCCGCGACCTCGACCTCCTCGAAGTAGGGGCGGAGGGTGAGCGCGAAGTGCTCGGGCGGGACCTGCGCGACCGTGAGGTCGATGGAGTCGACCATCGTCCGCACGTACCCGGCGATCCGGTCGAGGGCGGCGGCGAAGCCGTGGTCGTACGGTTCGAGGCGGGCGACCCGGGCGCAGTCGTCGAGGGCCGCGACGAGTCCGGGGAAGACCATCCGTACGGCGTCCTGGAGGCGGGCCTCGATCGGGTGGCCGGTATAGGTGCGGCGACGGGGGCCCTTGGGGTTCCAGGTCGTGTAGTGGTGGACGGTGTCGCGGGGCACCATGTCGGTGCGGCGGCCGAGGAGTTCCAGGACGGGCAGGGCCTCGGGGACCGCGTGCAGCGGCTGCACGCCGTGCCGTTTCAGGGAGCCGAGCAGGATGCCGAGGTCCCGCATGGCCGCGAGCGCGCCGTCGACGCTCCACTGCGCGGCCCGGTCGAGGTCGGGGACCAGGGCGCGCAGGGCGACGGTCAGGGCGGCCGTGTCGGCCCGCGCGTTCATCGCGGGCACCGCGGCGAGCAGGGCGTCGGCGCCCAGCGGGTCGGCGGCGCGTACGTCCTCGGTCATGTGCCGCAGGTCGCCGAGCATGGGGGCCTCTATTCTTCGGGGCTCGGTGCGCCGGGGGACACGGTTCACCGGCCGGGCGGTCGTGGGGTGGGCATCGCGTCGTGGGGACGGGGTCAGTAGGGGTCGGGCACCCGCTCCTTCGGTGCCGTGGTCCGCGCCGGGAGGTGCGGGCGTACGGAGAGCAGGGCGGCCAGGGCGGCGAAGGCGGCGCCGGTGAGCAGGGCGGCGCGGAACCCGGCGGTCTCGGCGGCGGCCCGGGCCGCGGCCGTGGCCCCGGTGCCTCCGGTACGGGTGGTGGCGACGGCCACCAGGACGGCGAGGCCGAGGACGGAGCCGAACTGCTGGCTGGTGTTCACGAGTCCGGAGGCGAGTCCGGTCTCGTCGGGCGCGGCCCCGGCGGTGGCGGCCACGTTGGTGGTGACCGTGACCAGCGGCAGGGCGGCGCCGAGCAGGAGGCTGGGGGCGAGGACGGTGCTCGCGAACGTGCCGGTGGGGGTGAGCGCCAGGGCCAGCCAGAGGGTCCCGGCCGACAGCAGGACGAAGCCGAGGGTCATGGTCCGGTGCAGGCCGACGCGGGAGATGATCCGGCCGGTCTGCGGGGCGACCGCGACGACGACCAGGGACAGCGGCAGGAGCCCGAGGCCGCCGCCGAGGGGCGCGTACCCGAGGACGTTCTGGAGGTAGAGGCTCACCAGGAAGAACATCGGGAACAGCGTGGTCTGGGCGAGGGCGGCGAGGACGTTGGCCAGGCGGAGCGCGGGCCGGGCGAGGACCGGGGGCGGGACGAGCAGGGTGGCGGCCCGGGTCTCGACGGCCGCGAAGACGAGCAGCAGCGCCAGGCCGGCGCCTCCGGTGCCGAGCGTGCGGGCGGAGAGCCGTCCGGCGTCGGCGCCGCCGACGAGGGCGTGGGCGACGAGGCCGAGGCCGGCGGTGGCGGTGAGCGCCCCGGCGAGGTCGAAACCGCCGCGGCGCACGGCTCCGGGCCGGGGGGCGAGGATCCGGAGGGCGAGGGCGGCGAGGACGGCGGCGAGGAGCACGTTCAACCAGAAGGTGGCGCGCCAGCCGAGGGCGTCGGTGAGGACGCCGCCGAGGACCGTGCCGAGGACGCCGCCGAGGCCGCCCATGGCGGCGAAGGCGCCGAGGGCCCGGTGCCGGGCGGGGCCGTCGGGGAAGAGCAGGAGCAGCAGGGCGAAGGCGGCGGCCGCGGCGAGGGCGGCGCCGACGCCCTGGGCGGCGCGGGCCGCGACGAGGGCGTCGGCGCCGGGGGCGAGACCACCGGCGGCGGAGGCGACGGCGAGCAGGCCGAGGCCGCCGAGGAAGACCCGCCGGTGGCCGAGGAGGTCGGCAACGCGTCCGCCGAGGAGGAGCAGTCCGCCGAAGGCGATGAGGTAGGCGTTGGCGACCCAGGAGAGGCCGGTGGAGCCGGATCCGAGGTCCTCGCCGACGGAGGGCAGCGCGACGTTGACGATCGCGGTGTCCGTGATCAGCAGCAGTTGGGTGGAGGCGAGGAGGGCGAGCGCCCCGCGCCGTGGGGCCGTCGGCGGGGTCGTCACCGGGTCGTCCCCAGGCCGTAGCCGTCGAGGCAGGCGCGGGCGAGGTCCTCGCACTCCCCCGCCGAGCCGGCCCAGGTCTGCATGGTGAGGTAGACGTGCGGGGCGCCGTGGTAGAAGCGCTCGTACTGCTCGTGACGGCCGGCGAACTCCGAACCGAGCGCGTCCCAGGCGAGTTTGAGGAGCTTGACGCGGTCCTCGGCGGGGTGGTCGGGCGTGGCGAAGTAGCGGCGGACCAGCGGCCCGAGTTCGGGGTGGAGGAGGTCGCGGCCGCTCGCGGGGAGCTGGACGAGGGCGCCGCCGGCGAGGAGCCTGACGTCCTGGACGGCGCGCGGGTAGAGCTCGCCGGCCATGATCCGCTGGGCGAAGGAGATCTCCTGCCCGGGGCGGACGCCGCCGCGCCCGCCGTCGACCTCCTCGTACGAGGCCTCGGCGGCGAGCACGAAGGCCTTGGCCTGGGCGACCATGCCGAGGAGCCGGCCGAGGGCCTGGGTGACGGCGGGCAGCTTCTCGGTGCCGTTCGAGCGGGTGATCAGGATCGCGAGGCCGGTGAGGAACTCCAGCTTGGTCCAGAAGCGGGTGGCGGACTGGTGGACGAGGTTCAGGTAGGCGGGGGTCCGCCACCAGATCGCGCCGGTGGTAGCCGGATCCCGGTAGGTGAGGACCCGTTCCCAGGGCACGAAGACGTCCTCGCAGACGAGCAGCGCGTCGTTCTCGTCGTACCGGGAGGAGAGCGGGTGGTCGAAGACGGACCGGGCGCGCTCCTCGTAGGAGGTGCGGGAGATCAGCTTCAGGCCGGGGGTGTCGAGCCGTACGGAGAAGGTGACGGCGTGCTCGGCGTCGTCGTCGGCGAGCGGTTCGATGGTGCCGACGAGGAGTTCGTCGGCGAAGACCGCGCCGGTGCCGATGGTCTTGGCGCCGCGGACGACGATCCCGCCGTCGCGTTCCTCGACGACCCGCAGGGTGAGGTCGTCCTCGCCGCGGCCCGGGGCCGGGTTGGTGAGGGTGAACGCGGTGTGCAGGTCGCCCTCGGCGAGCCGGCGGTGGAAGGCGAGGGCGTGGTCGGCGCCGTCGAAGGCCCCGCCGGTGAAGACGGCGGGCGCGGCGGCGAACCCGGCCGCACCGGCGGCCATGTAGTCGGGGGTGCGGCCGAGGAAGCCGTAGCTCGCCTCGGCGGTCGTGCGGAAGGCGCGACGGCGGGCGACGAGGTCCTCGTACGAGCGGGGGACGGCCCCGGCCCGGCGCACCCCGCCCTTGACGAGGACGGGTCGGTGCACGGGGTCGGCGGCGAGGTCGAAGAGCCCGGCGAAGGAGGCCGCGGTGGCGCGGAAGGCGGGGTGGGCGGTGACGTCCTCGACGCGCTCCCCGTCGAGCCAGATCTCGCGCCCGTCGCGCAGTCCCTCCAGATACTCCTGCCCGGACCTCGTCACCGGTGTCTCGCCTCTCCTCGGGGGTCGCGGCTGTGCCGGTCCCGAGCCTGACCGGGGCGGCCCCGGCCGGACAATGAACGTCCGTCCAGGGGTCCTTAAGAACCGGCCAGGGACTCCCGAAGATGTCAGGTCGGGAAGCCCGGAGGCGCCGGCCGGGACCCGGCCGGGGGCGGATCAGGCGGCCCGGGCCTCTCCCGAGCGGTACTCGCCGGGGGTCATCCCGAACCACTTGCGGAAGGCGAGGTGGAAGCCGACGGCGCTCCGGTAGCCGACCCGCTCGGGCACGGCGGACTGCGGGAGGGAGGTCTCGGTGAGGAGCCGGCCGGCCTCCTGCATGCGGCGGGCGGAGAGGTACCGGGCGGGGGACTCCCCGACGAGCTCGCGGAAGGCGGCGGTGAACGCGGAGCGGGACATGCCGACCTCGCGGGCGAGGGAGTCGATGGTCCACGGCTCGGCGAACCGGGTCGCCATCATGACGACGGCCCTGCTGATCCCGGGGTGGCGGAGCAGCGGCAGCGAGGCCGGGTTGCCGGCGAGCTCGCGGAGCAGCGGGCGGAGCGCGAGGACGAGCGCCATCTCGAAGGCGCGCAGGGTGATGAGCCGGTCGCCGGGGCCGACGGGCCGGTCGGGGGCGGCGAGCAGCCGGAGGGTGTCGCGGAGCAGCGGTTCGCGGTCGACCTGGGGGGCGTCGAGGACGAGGGCCCAGGGCAGGGAGGTGTAGAGGCCGGTGGCGGCGCTGGCGTCGTAGTGGAGTCCGGCGCACAGGAGGCGGCTCTCGGGTCCGCTGCCGTCGATGACGATCTCGCCGGAGGTGCCGGGTTGTCGTTCGGGCAGGACGGCCTTGAGCGGGACGCCCTGGCGTTCGGGCCGGTCGGAGAGGCGGTGCGCGGCGCCGGTGGGGAAGACGACGAGGTCGCCGGCGTGGAGTTCGACGGGGGTCTCGTCGTCGGCGGTGATCCAGCAGTCGCCCTCGACGACGTAGTGGAGGACGGCGCAGCTGCGTTCGGCGTCCCCCTCGATGGCCCAGGGGGCGCGGACGTGCCAGCGACTGTCGAAGACGCCGGTGAGCCGGAGGGGTTTGAGGAGCTCGCTCAGCAGGTCCTCGTGCTCGCCCCCGCCGGGAGGATCGAGGGGGTCGTGCCGGTCGGTTCCCACGGTTTCCATGGACGATCCTTCAACTTCCGCCCCGGTTTGTTAATTGAACGGCCGAAGCCGCCGCGGCGAGCCTGGAGGGACGCAGACACGGCAGCGGTGACAGCCTATCGAAGGGCCTCAGACACACATGTCCAGTGAGATTCCGATGCGGGTGGCGGTCGTGGGCGCGACCGGCTTCCAGGGCGGCGCGGTGGCCCGCCTCCTCACCGAGCGCCACCACCGGGTGCGGGCCCTGACCCGGCGCCCGGAGGCGGACCGGCCGCCGCTCCCCGGCGCCTCCTTCCTCGCCGGCGACCTGGGGGTCCCGGGCGACGTGCGGCGGCTCTTCGCGGGGGCCACGCACGCGTTCGTCACGATGCCGCTGGTGTACGACGAGGGGCGGGTGGAGGCGTACGCGCGGAACGTCGCGGAGGCCGCCCTGGCGGCGGGCACGGAACGGCTCGTGTTCAACGCCAACACCCGGCTCCCGCTGGGCCCGACGGACGTCGCCGCCTTCGAGACGCGGCGGCTCGCGGAGCGGGTGCTGCGGGACAGCGGCGTGCCGCTGGTGGTGCTCCGGCCGCCGGTGTACCTGGACAACCTGTTCTCCCCGTGGAACGGGCCGGCCCTGGTCGACGACGGCGTCCTCGCCTATCCGCTGCCGGAGTCCGCGCGGACGGCGTGGCTGTCGCACCGGGGCCTCGCGGAGACGGTGCTCGCGGCGCTCGCCCGGGAGGACCTGGAGGGCCGGACCTTCGACATCGGCGGGGACCGCGCCCTGACGGGCCGGGAGCTGGCGGCGGCCTTCGGGCGGGGGCTCGGCCGGGCGGTGCGGTACGAGGAGCTGGATCCGGCCGTGTTCGAGCGGGGCCTCGCGCAGCTGCTCGGCCCGGAGACGGCGGCGGGGGTCGCGGGGATCTACCACTACATGGCGAGCGGCGCGGATCCGCTGCTGATGGCGGACGACGACGGGGTGTCGTCGGAGGTCCTCGGCGTGACACCGGCCCCGGTGGAGGAGTGGGTGGCCCGCCAGCCCTGGCAGGTGTGGGCGACGGACGCGGAGGAGCCGGACGCCGGCCTCCTCCGCTGAGCCCCGCACGGGAAGCGGCCCCGCCCCCTCGGGCGGGGCCCTTTTCTTGTCCGGGTCCCGTCCTTGCCCTCACCCCTACGCCCTAGTAGTTAACAAGGCGCCGGATTGCCCACCCGACAACCGTGGGAAGGCTCCTCCGGTACGACCCCCGACCCCGCCCCCCGTGCCCCTCGTTCATCCCAGTTCATCCCTGTGGACCCGCCATCCGAGTGAACGCGGACAGGAGCCGTCATGCCCGCAACCCGCCGGCCGCCGACGGAGCTAGAAAGAGCGCACCACCACCCGCACCCCCGACAACCGTCAGGTGATGCTGTCGACTTCTCGGCCCCGAAGGACCGAGTTCGTCACCCGATCCGCGAAAGGCCGTGATTGCAAGTGGAGCGCGACTGGCTGCCGCGTGGACCCCTGCGTCCGGAATCAGCGTGTGCCGATTCTGGGGCGGTCGACCGCGCCCCGCTTCCACACGGCATCGCCCCGGTGGGCGATGTTGCGGGAGCCGTTGTGGTCCGCGTGCAGGACGGCCCCGCAGGACCGGCACACGAACCGTGCCTGGGTCACCCTGTTCGCGCGATGGGTGTGCTTGCACTCCGAGCACCGGCGGGAGGTGTTGCGCGGGTCCACGAAGACCACGGGCACCCCCGCCCGGCGCGCCTTGTACGCGACGAAGCCGCCGAGCTGGGCAAACGCCCAGGAGTGCAGTCGTGCCCGCTGGTCCTTCTTGGCCGTGACCCTCTGCCGGATGCCCGAGAGGTCTTCCAGGGCGATCCCGCGCGAGGTGCGTTCAGCGGTGGCGACGAGTTGTTTGGCGATGACGTGATTGGTGTTCGCGGCGTGCCGCGCCTCCCGGCGTCGGAGGCGCTTCAGGGCCCGCTTCGCGGACTTGGTCCGCTTCTTCTGCAGCTTCTGCCGGAGGTCACGGTGCCGCTGCCGGTAGCGATTGAGCCGGCGGCCGGCCAGGATCTCGCCGTCGGAGGTGGTGGCGATGTTGACGACGCCCAGGTCCACGCCGAGGAAACCGTCCGGCTCGAACACCTCGGGCTCGGGCAGGTCGATGGTGGCGATCAGGAAGAACATGCCGTCCCGCCACACCAGGTCCGACTCTCCCCTGCGGGAGGCCAGCAGCTTCATCGCCTCGGCGGAGCAGACGAAGGGGATGTGCTTGATCCGCCCGGCCACGGTCCAGATCGACACCGTGCGGGCGTCGAGGTTCCACGTCAGGATGCGGTCGTCGAACGGCTGCGCGGCGTCCTCACGAAAGGCGATCGGCTTCGACTCCGCTCGCAGGCGGCGCTTCGAACCCTCCCGACCGAGGTTCCCGGCCCTGATGTTGCCCTTCAGGGTGGCGTAGGCGTCGCAGACCTTCTTCACGACCCGAACGGCGGGCTGGGCCCCGAGGTCGTAGTCCGCTTTGAGGGCGAAGTACACCTCCTTCTGCAGCACGTTCCGCCGCTTGAGGTCCTTGGCGAACGCCACCGACGAGGCGTGGTTCGCGGCCCGGTTGCAGGCACGCAGGGTCGCCGCCAGCGCGTCCGCGTCATACGCGGACGCGGGCAACAGCTTCACCTGTGCCACAAAATTCACGCAAATCACGCTAGTACGATCGATCATCGGAGAGCAAATTGCCCTCAGAGCATGCCGGAGACAACACCGCCACCGCGCGGCTCCGCTCCAAGGACGCCTTCCCTTCCGCCCACGAAGGGCCCGGCCCCCAAACGGGAAGCCTTGTGAATCCGCTCATGGGACGCATTCCCGTACTGGACGTCCGTCCACTGGTCGACTGCGGTCGGCGCCCCGCGAAGGCGGTGGCCGGAGAGACCTTCGAGGTGACGGCGACCGTCTTCCGCGAGGGCCACGACGCGGTCGCCGCCAACGTCGTGCTGCGCGGCCCCTCGGGCCGCCCCGGCCCCTGGACCCCGATGCGCGAACTGGCCCCGGGCACCGACCGGTGGGGTGCCGAGGTCACCCCGGACGCCGAGGGCCCGTGGACGTACACCGTGGAGGCGTGGAGCGACCCGGTGGCCACCTGGCGCCACACGGCGAGGATCAAGATCCCGGCCGGGATCGACTCCGAACTGGTCCTCGCCGAGGGGGCCGAGCTGCACGAGCGGGCCGCGAAGGGCGTCCCGAAGAAGGGCGGTGGCCGGGAGGCCGTGCTCGCGGCGGCGGACGTGCTGCGCGACGCGTCCCGCCCGGCGGCCGTGCGGCTCGCGGCGGCGCTCGCCCCGCAGGTGGTCGACGCCCTGGACCGGCACCCGCTGCGCGAACTGCTCTCCGCCTCGCCCGCGTTGCCGCTCCAGGTGGAGCGGGAGCGGGCCCTGTTCGGCTCCTGGTACGAGTTCTTCCCGCGCTCGGAGGGCGTGCGGAAGGTCAAGGGGCGCACGGTCCCGGGGAACTTCCGCACGGCGGCCGAGCGGCTCCCGGCGGTCGCGGCGATGGGCTTCGACGTGGTCTACCTGCCGCCGGTGCACCCGATCGGCGAGACCCACCGCAAGGGTCCGAACAACTCCCTGTCGGCCGGGCCGAACGACGTCGGCGTGCCGTGGGCGATCGGTTCGCCGGAGGGCGGGCACGACGCGCTCCACCCGGACCTGGGCACGTTCGAGGACTTCGACGCCTTCGTGGCGCGGGCCCGGGAGCTTCGTCTGGAGATCGCCCTGGACTTCGCGCTCCAGTGCTCCCCGGACCACCCGTGGGTGGAGAAGCACCCGGAGTGGTTCCACCACCGGCCGGACGGTTCGGTCGCGTACGCGGAGAACCCGCCGAAGAAGTACCAGGACATCTATCCGATCGCGTTCGACGGGGCTCCCGACACCATGGACGGCATCGTCGCGGAGACCGTGCGGATCCTGCGGTTCTGGATGGACCACGGCGTCCGGATCTTCCGCGTCGACAACCCGCACACCAAGCCGGTGGTGTTCTGGGAGCGGGTGATCGGCGAGGTCAACCGGGCGGACCCGGACGTGATCTTCCTGGCGGAGGCGTTCACCCGCCCGGCGATGATGCGGACGCTCGGCGCGATCGGCTTCCAGCAGTCGTACACGTACTTCACCTGGCGCAACACCAAGGAGGAGCTGACGGAGTACCTCACCGAGCTGTCCGGGGAGACGGCCGCGCAGATGCGGCCGAACCTCTTCGTGAACACCCCCGACATCCTGCACGCCTACCTCCAGGAGGGCGGCCGGCCCGCGTTCGAGGTGCGGGCGGTGCTCGCGGCGACGCTCTCCCCCTCCTGGGGCATGTACGCCGGGTACGAGCTGTGCGAGAACACCCCGGTGCGGGCCGGCAGCGAGGAGTACCTCGACTCGGAGAAGTACCAACTGAAGCCGAGGGACTGGGAGTCGGCGGAGCGGGCCGGGGCGACGATCACCCCGCTCATCACCGCCCTGAACCGGATCAGGCGCCGTCACCCGGCTCTCCGCCGGCTGCGGAACCTGACCTTCCACGACACCGACAACCCGCAGGTGATCGCGTACTCGAAGCGCTCGGGTTCGAACACCGTTCTGGTGGTCGTCAACCTCGACCCGCACCACACCCAGGAGGCGACGGTCTCGTTGAACATGCCGGAACTCGGCCTCGACTGGCACGAGACCGTGCCGGTGCGCGACGAGCTCACCGGCGAGACCTATCACTGGGGCAGGGCCAGTTACGTGCGCCTGGAACCGGGTGTCACGCCCGCGCACGTCCTCGTCCTGCGACCGTCCCCGCAGACCGGAGGGTCACCCACCTCATGACGACTGTCAACGAGCCCGTCCCCGACACCTTCGAGGACACCCCCGCCAAGGACCGCGATCCCGACTGGTTCAAGCGGGCGGTGTTCTACGAGGTCCTCGTCCGCTCCTTCCAGGACAGCAACGGGGACGGCGTCGGCGACCTGAAGGGCATCACGTCCAAGCTGGACTACCTCCAGTGGCTGGGCGTGGACTGCCTCTGGCTGCCGCCGTTCTTCAAGTCCCCCCTGCGGGACGGCGGCTACGACGTCGCCGACTACACGTCGGTGCTCCCCGAGTTCGGCGACCTCGCCGACTTCGTGGAGTTCGTCGACGCGGCCCACCAGCGCGGCATGCGCGTGGTCATCGACTTCGTCATGAACCACACCAGCGACCAGCACCCGTGGTTCCAGGAGTCGCGGCGCGACCCGGACGGCCCGTACGGCGACTACTACGTCTGGGCGGACGACGACAAGCAGTACGCCGACGCCCGGATCATCTTCGTCGACACCGAGTCCTCCAACTGGACCTTCGACCCGGTCCGCAAGCAGTACTACTGGCACCGGTTCTTCTCGCACCAGCCGGACCTCAACTACGAGAACCCGGCGGTGCAGGAGGAGATCCTCTCCGCGCTGAAGTTCTGGCTGGACCTGGGGATCGACGGCTTCCGGCTCGACGCGGTGCCGTACCTGTACCAGCAGGAGGGCACCAACTGCGAGAACCTCCCGGCCACCCACGCCTTCCTCAAGCGGGTCCGCAAGGAGATCGACGACCACTACCCGGACACGGTGCTGCTCGCCGAGGCCAACCAGTGGCCGGAGGACGTCGTCGACTACTTCGGCGACTTCCGCTCCGGTGGCGACGAGTGCCACATGGCCTTCCACTTCCCGGTCATGCCGAGGATCTTCATGGCCGTGCGGCGCGAGTCCCGCTACCCGGTCTCCGAGATCCTGGCGAAGACCCCGGAGATCCCCTCCGGCTGCCAGTGGGGCATCTTCCTGCGCAACCACGACGAGCTCACCCTCGAAATGGTCACGGACGAAGAGCGCGACTACATGTACGCCGAGTACGCCAAGGATCCGCGCATGCGGGCCAACATCGGCATCCGGCGGCGGCTCGCCCCGCTCCTCGACAACGACCGCAACCAGATGGAGCTGTTCACCGCGCTGCTCTTCTCGCTGCCCGGCTCGCCGGTGCTCTACTACGGCGACGAGATCGGCATGGGCGACAACATCTGGCTCGGCGACCGGGACGGGGTGCGGACCCCGATGCAGTGGACCCCCGACCGGAACGCGGGATTCTCCTCCTGCGACCCGGGGCGGCTCTACCTTCCGGCCATCATGGACCCGGTCCACGGCTACCAGGTGACCAACGTCGAGGCGGGCATGGCCTCGCCGTCCTCGCTCCTCCACTGGACGAAGCGGATGATCGAGATCCGCAAGCAGAACCGCGCCTTCGGGACGGGGACGTACACGGAACTCCCGGCGTCCAACCCGGCCGTACTGGCCTTCCTGCGGGAGACCGCCCCCGAAGAGGGAATGGATGCCGACCTGGTGCTGTGCGTGAACAACTTCTCGCGCTTCGCGCAGCCCACGGAACTGGACCTGCGACGGTTCGCCGGCACGCACCCCGTGGAGCTGATCGGCGGGGTGAGGTTCCCGGCCATCGGACAGCTGCCGTACCTCCTGACCCTTGCGGGGCACGGCTTCTACTGGTTCCGTCTCAAGAGGGGCTGAGCGGGAGCCAGTTCCCGTTCGAACCGGGTGGGACGGTTGCCCCCGTCCCACCCTGGGCACTGTGAACGACACACGATTCAGGTCCATACGGGTTTACTCACCGGACCCGTACGGATCTTCCCTTTCCGACACGTCCCGCACATCCGGACAGTCACAGCCGCCATCCGGGACACTCTGCGCATTTGAACGCATACGAAAGCCACTTGCGCGCCCCGGGGAAAGGACGCGATGCCATGCCGGAGACCGCATCCACCACCCGGGCCCCGGACGCCCTCCTTCCGTCCCTCGCCCCCCTGCTCCACGAATGGCTGCCACGGCAGCGCTGGTTCGCGGGCAAGGGCCGCCGGGTCACCGGATTCACGCTGGACGCGGCCACCGAGCTGCTGCCCCTGGACGGCACCGGGCCCGGACTCCTCCACCTCCTCGTACGGGTCGAACAGCCGGGACGCCCGGCCGGGACGCCCGCCGACTGCTACCAAGTGCTCCTGGGCGTACGGTCCCAGCTGCCGCCCCGCCTCGCCCCCGCCCTGATCGGGCGGATCCGGCAGGGACCGCTCGCCGGACGGGCCGTGTACGAAGGGCTGCGCGACCCGCGGCTCGCGGGGCTCTTGTATGAGCGCCTCCGCAGCCCGGGCCGAACAGGCCCCCTCCGCTTCCACGCCACGACCGCCCTGCCGCCCGCCCCGGCCCCCCGGATGCTGGACGCCGAGCAGTCCAACTCCTCCCTGGTCTACGGAGATTCGTTCATCCTGAAGATCTTCCGGCGCGTCAGCCCCGGAGCCAACCCGGACCTGGAGCTGCCGCTCGCCCTCGCGGGGGCCGGCTGCACCCGGGTCCCGGCCCCGGTGGCCTGGTTCGAGTCCGGGGCCTCCACCCTCGGCGTCCTCCAGCCCTACCTCCGGGACTCCCGGGACGGCTGGCGGCTCGCCCTCGACGCGCTCGCCGACGGGCGGGACTTCACGACCGAGGCGCGGGCGTTGGGGCGCGCGACGGCCGAGGTCCACCTGGCCCTCGCCGAGGCGCTCCCCACCCGGCGCCTCGCCCGCTCGGAGACCGAGCAGTTGGCGGCGGCGATGGACCGGCGGCTGCACGCGGCGGCCCAGGCGGTCCCGGCCCTCCTGCCGCACGTGCCGGGCCTGCGGGCCGTGTTCGCGGCGGCGAGCGGTGGGAGCGTGGTGCAGCGCATCCACGGGGACCTGCACCTCGGGCAGACCCTGCGCGGCTCCGACGGGGCCTGGGCCGTCATCGACTTCGAGGGCGAACCGGCGAAGCCGCTGGACGAACGGCGCAGCCCCCAGCCCACCGTCCGCGACGTCGCCGGAATGCTCCGTTCCTTCGACTACGCGGCCCGCACGCACCGGCCCTGGAAGCCGGACTGGGCGGCGCGGTGCCGGGCGGCGTACTGCACGGGCTACGCGGAGGCGGCGGGCGTGGACCCCCGGGCGGACCCGGCCCTCCTGCGGGCCTACGAGACGGACAAGGCGGTGTACGAGGTCGTGTACGAGGCCCGTCACCGGCCGGACTGGCTCCCGGTCCCCATGTCCGCCATCGAACGCCTCGCCACCTCGTGACCCTCCGGGCGGGACCGCGCCCGGAGGGGCGGCGCGTCCGCGTTCCGCGCCTGGGCCCGCACCACTTCGCGCGGCGCACCACGTGGTGCGGGTCAGGGCAACGGGAGCCTCGGGCGCCGGCAAGGGCGCCGTCCGTTGTGCCCACCCGTTCCGCCCCAGCGGAACAGTTGCCCACAACGGGGGTGGGCGGGGGCGCCGCCCCGGCGGGGTGCCGTGCCGACCCGTTCGGAGCAGTGCCCCGTGCCGTCCCACCCCGCCCCGCCTGCGAAAGCAGGACCCGCCCCCGTTCGGCCGAGTGTCCCCCGTCACCACCCCACCGTTCCGTACCCGTACCCCCTTCCCCTGCCCCCAGGAGGCACCCCCGTGACCGCCCGCTCCGCAGGCAAGACGTCCAGCTCCGTACGGAAGGCGCCGGCGCTCGACCCCGGCGACCGGGCCCGGCTGCTCGCCGGGGAGCATCACGATCCGCACGGCGTGCTCGGCGCGCACCCGGTCAAGGGCGGGGTCGTCATCCGGGCGCTGCGCCCGTGGGCGAAGGAGGTGGCCGTCCTCACCAAGGGCAAACGCCTCACGATGGACGACGACGGCGACGGGCTCTTCTCGGTGTTCGTCCCCCTGCTGCGCAAGGTGCCCGCGTACGAGTTCCGCGTCCGCTACGACGGGGACGAGCTCGCCCTCCACGACCCGTACCGCTTCCTCCCCTCCCTCGGCGAGCTGGACCTGCACCTGATCGGCGAGGGCCGGCACGAGGAGCTGTGGACGGCGCTGGGCTCCCACCCCATGACGCACGAGGGCGTCACCGGCACCCGCTTCGCGGTGTGGGCGCCGAACGCGCGCGGGGTGCGGATCACGGGTGACTTCACTCATTGGGACGGCACCGCGCTGCCGATGCGCTCGCTCGGTTCGACGGGCGTGTGGGAGCTGTTCGTGCCGGGGATCGGCGAGGGCACCGTCTACAAGTACGACATCGCCCGGCCCGACGGCTCGCACACCCTGCGCGCGGACCCGATGGCCCGTCGTACGGAGTGCCCGCCGAACACCGCGTCGATCGTGACCGCGTCGCACCACGCGTGGGACGACGCGGAGTGGATGGAGCGGCGCGGGGCGCGTCCGCCGCACGAGGCGCCGATCTCCGTCTACGAGGTGCACCTGGCGTCGTGGCGGCCGGGCCTGACCTACCGCGAGCTGGCCGAGCAGCTGCCCGCGTACGTCCGTGACCTCGGTTTCACGCACGTGGAGCTGATGCCGGTCACCGAGCACCCCTTCGGCGGCTCCTGGGGCTACCAGGTCACCGGCTTCTACGCGCCGACGGCCCGCCTGGGCACCCCCGACGACTTCAAGTTCCTCGTCGACGCGCTGCACCGGGCCGGGATCGGCGTGCTGATGGACTGGGTGCCCGCGCACTTCCCGAAGGACGACTGGGCCCTTGCCGAGTTCGACGGGCGTCCGCTGTACGAGCACGAGGACCCGCGCCGTTCGCACCATCCCGACTGGGGCACCCTCGAGTTCGACTACGGCCGCAAGGAGGTGCGGAACTTCCTGGTGGCGAACGCCGTGTACTGGTGCCAGGAGTTCCACATCGACGGCCTCCGGGTGGACGCGGTGGCGTCGATGCTCTACCTCGACTACTCGCGGGAGCACGGCGAGTGGCTGCCGAACGAGTTCGGGGGCCGGGAGAACCTGGACGCGGTCCGCTTCCTCCAGGAGATGAACGCCACCGTCTACCGCCGCTGCCCCGGCGTCGTCACCTTCGCCGAGGAGTCGACCGCCTGGGACGGGGTGACGCGGGCGACGGACCAGGTGGGGCCGGGCGGCTTCGGCGGTCTGGGCTTCGGCATGAAGTGGAACATGGGCTGGATGCACGACTCGCTGGAGTACATGCAGAAGGAGCCGGTGCACCGCAAGTACCACCACCACGAGATGACGTTCTCGATGGTGTACGCGTACAGCGAGAACTACATCCTGCCGATCTCGCACGACGAGGTGGTGCACGGCAAGCGGTCCCTGGTGTCGAAGATGCCCGGCGACTGGTGGCAGCAGCGCGCCAACCACCGCGCCTATCTGGGCTTCATGTGGGCGCACCCCGGCAAGCAGCTGCTGTACATGGGGCAGGAGTTCGCGCAGGGCGGCGAGTGGTCGGTGGACCACGGGCCGGACTGGTGGCTGCTCGACCCGGCGTACGGGGCGGAGGCGGACCACCGGGGCGTGCGGGACCTCGTCCGTGACCTGAACACGGTGTACACGGCGACGCCCTCGCTGTGGGAGCGGGACACCGCTCCGGAGGGTTTCCAGTGGGTGGTGGGGGACGCGGCCGACGACAACGTCTTCGCGTTCCTGCGGTACGACGGCCTCGGTTCGCCGCTGCTCGCGGTGTGCAACTTCTCGCCGGTGGTGCGGCACGACTACCGGCTGGGGGTCCCGGACACGTTCGCGGCCTGGACGGAGGTCCTGAACACGGACGCGGCGCGGTACGGCGGCTCGGACGTGGTGGGCACCGACCCGGTGAAGACCGAGTCGGTGCCGTTCCACGGCCGTCCGTCGAGCGTGCGGACGACGCTGCCGCCGCTGGCGACGGTCTGGCTCAGGCCCGCGTGACGGCCGGCCTGATCACGCCCATCCGCTGAGTGGCCCGGGTGAGCGCCACGTACAGGTCGTTGACGCCGTGCGTGGCGCCCTCCCGGATGCCGTCGGGATCGACGACGAGGACCGCGTCGAATTCGAGGCCCTTCGCCTGACGGGGGTCGAGGAGGACGACCGGGCGGGTGAGGTCGGGCTTCGGGCCGTACGAGGCGTCGGGGAGCGCCTCGATCAGACCGGCGTGGAGCTCCGGCGGGGCGATCACGGCGGTGCGGCCCTCCTCGCGGAGTTCGGCGGCGACCGCGTCGGCGACCTCCTTCACCGGGTCGTCCACGGTCCGGTCCCAGGGTTCGACGCCGGTGGAGCGGACCGAGCGGGGCGGTTCGAAGCCGGGGTCGGCGGCCCGTCGCACCTCGGCGGCGACGGCCATGATCTCGGCGGGGGTGCGGTAGTTGACGCCGAGGCGGACGTGGTCCCAGCGGTCCTCGACGTACGGGCCGAGGATGGACTGCCAGGCGCCGACGCCGGCCGGGTCGCCGGTCTGGGCGGGGTCGCCGACGAGGGTCATGGAGCGGCTGGGGCTGCGGCGCATGAGGAGCCGCCAGGCCATGGCGGAGAGCTCCTGGGCCTCGTCGACGATGATGTGGCCGAAGGCCCAGGTGCGGTCGGCGGCGGCCCGCTCGGCGGCGGTGCGGTGGTCGGCCTCCTCGTGGCGCTCGGCGAAGCGTTCGGCGTCGATGATGTCGTGGGCGGAGAGGACCTCGGAGGCGTCCTTGTCGAGTTCCTCCTTGTCCTCGAACTCGTAGGTGCGGGAGGCGAAGGAGACGTCGAGGACGCCCTGCGCGTACTGGATCTGCTTCTGCCGTTCGGCCTCCTCGGCGGCGCGGCGGGCGGAGTCGTCCTCACCGAGGAGTTCGGCGGCCTCGTCGAGCAGGGGCACGTCGGCGGGGGTCCAGGGGCCGCCGGTGCGCCGGACGGCCTCGGCGTCCTCCTCGGGGAGGTGCGTGGGGTCCTCCAGGTAGTCGGCGAGGAAGTCCTGCGGGGTGAGGGCGGGCCAGAGGGTGTCGATCGCCGCGTGGACCTCGGGGTTGGCGGCGACGCCCTTGGCGAGCAGGGCGATGTCGTCGGGGCCGAGGAAGTTGGGGCCGCCGTAGGGGTCGGCGCCGATGCGGTCGGCGAGCTGCTCGGCGAGGGCGTCGAGGACGCGGAAGACGAAGTAGGGGCGGGCGAGGTTGTGCGGGAGGAGGGTCTCGCGGGCCTTGTGGCGGGCTTCGAGGGCCATGTCCCAGTCGATGACCAGGTCGCCGTCCTCGTGCGGGACGATCAGCGGTTCGCCGCGCTCGGGGACCTGCTGGCGGTCCCGTACGGCCGCGGCGAGGGCGTCGGCCATGGCGGCGGCGCCCTTGACGGCGGCGGCGCGCGGGGTGTCGGTGCCGGTGGCGCGGACGCCGGGGAACAGCTCGGCGGGGGTGGCGAGGAGGACGCCGGTCTCGCCGAGGGAGGGCAGGACGTTGCCGATGTAGCCGAGGAAGGCGGGGTTGGGGCCGACGATGAGGACGGCCCGCTTGGCGAGCTGCTCGCGGTGCGCGTAGAGGAGGTACGCGGCGCGGTGCAGGGCGACGGCGGTCTTGCCGGTGCCGGGGCCGCCCTCGACGACGAGGACCCCCCGGTGCGGGGAGCGGATGATGGCGTCCTGCTCGGCCTGGATGGTCTGCACGATGTCGTGCATGCGGCCGGTGCGGGCGGCGTCGAGCGCGGCGAGCAGCACCTCGTCGGCGTTCCGGCTCTCGTGGCCGGTGCGGGTGGCGTCGGCGAGGTCGAGGACCTCGTCGTGGAGGGAGACGACCTCGCGGCCCCGGGTGGTGATGTGCCGGCGGCGGGAGAGCCCCATCGGCTCGTACCCGGTGGCGAGGTAGAAGGGGCGGGCGATCTCGGCGCGCCAGTCGACGACGAGCGGGGTGCGGTTCGGGTCGTCCTCGCGGATGCCGAGCCGGCCGATGTGGTGGTCGCGGCCGTCCTTGAAGACGAGCCGGCCGAAACAGAGACCGCTCTCCCCCGCGTTGAGCGCGGCGAGCAGCCCGGACTGCTCGGCGACCATCACGTCCCGTTCGAGGCGGCCCTGACTGCTGCCGACCCCGGGGGTGCGCAGCGCCTGCTCGACGGCGGCCTCGGCCTGGTCCCTCAGGTCGTCGAGTCGCGCGTAGAGATCCGTGATGAATCTCTGCTCATTCCGAAATTCCTCGGTTGACAATTCGACTCCCGGCGCGATACAGTGCGTTTATTGAACTTCTCCGTGCTTCCGCCATGCCTGAACAATACGTCGGACACGGAATCCATTAATATACGCGAAGCAATACCCCGACTGTCAATTCTAGTCGGGGTATTTCCGTATGCCTCGGTGTCGAGCCGCCTCAGGCCAGTGCGTCCTCCAGTTCCGCCAGGAGGAGCCGCTTCGGGCGGGCTCCGACGATCGACCTCACCGGCTCGCCCGCGCGGAACACCATGAAGGTCGGGGTCCCGAGGATCCCGTACTTCAGCGCGGTCTCCGGGCTGCGGTCCACGTCGACCTCGACGATCCGCAGCCGCTCCGCCTCCTCGGCGGCGATCGCGCCGAGCACCGGCTTCATCTGCCGGCAGGGCGGGCACCACTCCGCCGTGAACTTCACGAGCACCGGCAGTTCGGCGCCCAGCACCTCCGTGCCGAAGTCCTCGTCCGTGACCTCCGCCACGCTCTCCGCGTACGTCCCCATCTCCGTCATCCCTCCGTCTCCGTCACTGTCTCCGCCACCGTCTCCGTCACCGTGTCGAGTTCGCACCGGGGCTCCGGGCCGTGCGGCAGTTCCGCCTCGGCCCGCAGCAGCTGGGCGCCCACCTGGGCGCGTACCGCCCGGAGCTGTTCGATGAGCCCGTCCAGCTCGGCGACCTTCCGCCGGTAGACGGCGATCGACGCGGGACAGGAGTCCCCCGCCGGGTGCCCCGCGCGCAGGCAGTCGACGAACGGCCGCGTCTCCTCCAGCTCGAACCCGAAGTCCTGGAGGGTCCTGATCTGCTGGAGCAGCCGCAGGTCGTCCTCGTCGTACGTGCGGTACCCCTGCTCCGTACGCCGTGCGGTCAGCAGACCGCGGGACTCGTAGTACCGCAGGGTCCGCGTGGTCGTCCCGGCCCGCTCGGCCAGCTCTCCGATGCGCATGTCCCCGACGGTAGGCCTTGACGCCGACGTCAGGGCAAGGGGTCAGCGTTCCGCTGCCGGCAGGAGGGGCTTGCGGACCACCGGGGAGGACAGCACGATCGAGGTCGTGGTCCGGCCGAGGGCCGAGGTCTGCTCCAGGACCTCTTCCAGGTGGACGGTGTCGGTGACGGCGACCTTCAGGATCCAGCAGTCCTCGCCGACCACGTGGTGGACCTCCAGGACCTCGGGGCGCGCGGTCAGCTCCAGGGTGCGGGGGTGCTTCAGGGTGTAGCCGCCGTGCGGGTTCACGCGGATGAAGGCCTGGATGCCGTAGCCGAGCAGGGCCGGCGAGACGTGCGCGCCGTAGCCGGTGACCGCCCCGCTCGCCTCCAGGCGGCGGACCCGTTCGGTGACGGCCGCGGGGCTGAGCCGGACGCGGCGGCCGAGCTCGCTGAGCTTGATCCGGCCGTCGGTCTGCAGGAGGTCCAGGATCTGCCGGTCGATGGGATCGAAAGCGGCCGCCGACGTTTCGTCGGTGGCGGCACGCGAATGCCGTGGTTCCTTCGGCGGAACGGCCCGCACTCCCATGTCTCCCCCTTCGATCGGCGAGCGCACAACGTAACACTTGTCCCCAGAGGCAAGGGAGTGGGGATTCATGGACGTTCTGGTCATCGGTGGGAACCGTTATTTCGGAAAGCGGCTCATCGCGCTGCTGCGGGAATCCGGGCACCGGATCACGGTGCTCAACCGGGGTTCCGCCCCGGCCCCGGAGGGAATCGAGCAGCTGGTCGCCGACCGCGACGACGAGAACGCGCTCGGAGCCGTTCTCGCGGGCCGTTCCTTCGACGTCGTCGTGGACCAGGTCTGCTACACGCCGCGCCAGGCCGAGATCGCCCGGCGGGTGTTCGCCACGCGCACCCGGCGCTACGTGATGACGTCGACGGTCGAGGTCTACGAGTACGAGGACTCGGCCGAGCCGGTCGCCGAGTCCGCCCTCGACCTGACCACGGTGACCGTCGACACGGACCTGCCCTGGGAGGACCCGGAGTTCCTCGCCGCGCACTACGGGGAGGGGAAGCGGCAGGCCGAGGCGGTCTTCGCGGCCGATCCCCCGTTCGCCTGGGCCTCGGTGCGGGTGGCACACGTCCTGGGCGGCGCGGACGACTTCACCGGCCGGCTCGACCACTACGCGCGGCGCATCCGGGCGGGCGAGCCCATCGCCGTGCCGGTGGTGAACCACCCGGCTACCTATGTGTACGTGGAGGAGATCGCCGCGTTCCTCGCCTGGGCGGTGCGGGCGGACTTCACCGGACCGGTGAACGCGCACTCCCGCTCCCCGCTCACCACGGCCGACCTCTGCGCGGAGATCGAGAAGCTGGTGGGCGGCCGGACCCTCTTCCGGGAGGTGGAGGTCGGCGAGGTCTCGCCGTTCTCCTTCGCCCGCTCGTACGGCATGGACAACTCCCGCGCGACTTCCCTCGGTTACTCCTTCACCGACTCCGGGGAGTGGCTGGCGAAGGCCGTCTCGGAGACGATCGGGGCGATGCGCCGATGACGCGACACCGGATGCTGGGAGACGTACGCGTCGGGGCCGTCGGGCTCGGCACGATGCCGCTCTCCATCGAGGGCCGCCCCGACGAGGCACGGGCCGTCGCCACCGTGCACGCCGCCCTGGACGCGGGGGTGACCCTCCTCGACACCGCCGACTCCTACCACCCGCCGGGCGGCGCGCCGGGCGAGGGCGAACTCCTCGTGCGACGGGCCCTCGCCTCGTACGGCGGCGGCACGGACGACGTGCTCGTCGCCACCAAGGGCGGCCGGGGGCGCACGGCCGACGGCGGCTGGACCGTGGACGGCCGTCCCGAGCACCTGCGGCGGGCGGCGGAGGGCTCGGCGCGGCGGCTCGGCGGCGACGCGATCGGCCTGTACCAGCTGCACAAGCCGGATCCGGCTGTCCCGTACGCCGAATCCCTGGGCGCGGTAAGGGAGTTGCTGGACGCGGGTACGGTACGGCTCGCGGGGATCTCGAACGTGGACGTCTCCCGGATCCGGCTGGCCCGCGAGATCCTGGGCGACCGGCTGGTCTCCGTGCAGAACCGCTACTCGCCGGCGGTCCGGGACGGCGAGGCGGAGCTGCGGCTCTGCGCGGAACTCGGCCTCGCCTTCCTGCCGTGGAGCCCGCTGGGCGGGATCTCGCGCAGCTCCCTGGACGGGGCGTCCGCGCTGGAGGAGGACCCGCAGTTCGGCGCCTTCCACCGCGTGGCCCGGGCGCACGGGGTCAGTCCGCAGCGAGTTGCCCTCGCCTGGCTCCTGACCCGCTCGGAGACGGTCCTCCCGATCCCGGGCGCGAGCCGGCCGGAGACGGCGCGGGACTCGGCGGGGGCGGCGACCCTGGCCCTCTCCCCGGAGGACGTGGCGTCCTTGAACGGATCCTGACGCGCCCGCCGTTGCGGGCGGTCGTTCCGCCGGTGCGGCGCCCCCGCTCACCCCGCTGCGGACTGCACCCGCCCCCCCGTTGTGGGCTGCGCCCACCCACCCCCCCGTTGTGGGCAATCGTTCCGCTGGGGCGGAACGGGTGGGCACAACGGAACGGCGCCCCTGCCGGCGCCCGAGGCTCCCGTTGCCCTGACCCGCACCGACAGGTACGGCGCACTCGTGGTGCGGGCCAGGCTCGGAACGCGGAGGCGCCGCTGAAGGGCGCCGTCCCGTATGCCCACCCTCCCCCAAGCTCTCGGCTCCGCTCGAGCAGGGGGGACCCCCTCGCCCAGCGGGACGATTGCCCACACGGGCGGGGGGGCCGGGGGCGCCGCCCCGCCGGGCGCGGTCCCGCCCGGCGGGGGGCGGAAGCTCGCCGGCCAGCCGGAGCGCGGAGGTCAGACGCCCGCGCGGGCCCTTTCCTCGCCCTCGTCCGCCCGCTGGTCCGGCACCGCCGTCCCCCCGTGGTCGTCGACGAGGGTCGTCTCGTCGAACGGCACCCGCCCCGCCAGCACCTCCGCGGCCCGCGCCTTGTCGATCTCCTTCGTCCACGTGCCGACGAGCACCGTCGCGACCGCGTTGCCCGCGAAGTTGGTGAGGGCGCGCGCCTCGCTCATGAAGCGGTCGATGCCGACGATCAGGCCTACCCCGTCGACCAGTTCGGGACGGTGCGACTGGAGGCCGCCCGCGAGCGTCGCGAGCCCCGCGCCGGTGACGCCCGCCGCCCCCTTCGAGGCGATGATCATGAAGACGAGGAGCGAGATCTGCTCGCCGATCGACAGCGGGTCGCCCATCGCCTCGGCGGTGAAGAGCGAGGCCATCGTCAGGTAGATCGCGGTGCCGTCGAGGTTGAAGGAGTAGCCGGTCGGCACGGTGATGCCGACGACCGGCTTGCTGACGCCCAGGTGTTCCATCTTCGCGATGAGCCGCGGCAGCGCGGACTCCGAGGAGGAGGTGGAGAGGATCAGCAGGAACTCGCGGCCCAGGTACTTCAGGAGCGCCCAGATGTTGATCCCGGCGATCAGGCGGAGCAGCGTACCGAGGACGAGGAAGACGAAGAGCCCGCACGTCAGGTAGAAGCCGATCATGATGACGGCCAACGACTTGAGGGCCGCCACCCCCGTCGCGCCGACGACCGCCGCGATCGCGCCGAACGCACCGACCGGCGCCGCCCACATGATCATGCCGAGGATGCGGAAGACGAGGCGCTGGATGTGCCCGATCCCGCGCAGGACGGGCGTCCCGGCGTCGCCCATGGCCTGGAGCGCGAAGCCGGCGAGGAGGGCGACGAGGAGGGTCTGCAGGACCTCGCCCCCGGTGAAGGCGGAGACGAGGGTGGTCGGGACGATCCCGAGCAGGAAGTCCGAGGTCGACTCGCTCGCGCCCTCGGCCTGCTTGGCGCCGGCCTCGGCGAGCTCCTTGGTGAGGTGGAGCCCGGAGCCGGGTTCCAGGAGGTTGCCGACGAGCAGACCGATCGCGAGTGCGACGGTCGACATCACGAGGAAGTAGCCGAGGGCGAGGCCGCCGACGGCACCGACCTTCGCCGCCTTCCGGACCGAGCCGACGCCGAGCACGATCGTGCAGAAGATGATCGGCGAGATCATCATCTTGATCAGGTTGACGAAACCGGTGCCCAGCGGCTTGAGCTCGACGGCGACGCCCGGCGCCAGGAACCCGACCGCGATGCCGAGCAGTACGGCGCCGATGACGGCCAGATACAGATAGTGGGTACGGTCCCGGCGTGCGGCCACGGGGTCCTCCTCGTGCTGGTGGGTGTCCACGTCCCGGTGGACCTCCGCGACTATCCACCAGCCTGTGACCGGGGTCACGCTTGCGTGCGTTTCGTTCACGACGGGCGCGACCGGAAGGCCACGATTCGGGAATGCGGTGCCGCCGCGCACGTTCCCACGTGCACACTTACCCGCATGCGCCGCATGCGTCTCCCCCTCCCCCGCAGCCTGGCCGGCCAGCTCTTCGCGATGCAGGTCGTGCTCGTGGCCGTCGTCGTGGCGGGGTGCGCGGTCTTCGCGTACGTCACGGACCTCGCGCAGGCCGAGGAGACCGCCCGGCGCCAGTCCACGGCGACCGCCGCCGCCGTCGCCGACTCCCCGTCCGTGGTCGCCGCGGCCGGCTCCGCCGACCCGACGGCCGCCCTCCAGCCGTACGCGGAATCGCTGCGCCGCCACGCGGGCGTCGCCTTCGTGGTGATCATGTCCCCGGACGGCACCCGCTGGACGCATCCCGAGCCGGAGCAGATAGGCCGCACGTACCTCGGACACATCGAGCAGGCGCGGCGGGGCCGGGTCTACTCCGAGACGCACCTGGGCGTCCTCGGCCCCTCCGTACGGACGGTGGCGCCCGTCCTCGACCGGCGCGGCCGGGTCGTCGCGCTGGTCAGCGCGGGCATCACGATCGACGAGATCAGCGAGCGGGTGCGGGAGCAGGTGACCGCCCTGCTCGGCATGGCGGGCGCGGCGCTCGCGCTCGGCGGAGCGGGGACGTACGTCGTGAACGCGCGTCTGCGCCGCCACACGCACGGCATGAACGCCACGGAGCTGAGCCGTGTGCACGACTACCACGAAGCCGCGCTGCACGCGGTCCGGGAAGGGCTCGTGATGCTCGACGGACAGCGGCGGATCGCCCTCATCAACGACGGCGCGCGGGAGCTCCTCGGCCTGGACGAGGGCGTGGTGGGCCGACCGGCCGCGGAGCTCGGCCTGCCCGCGTCCCTGACCGGCGCGCTGCTCTCCTCCGAGCCGCGCGTCGACGAGACCCACCTGACGGCCGACCGGGTCCTCGTGGTCAACACCCGCCCGGTGGTGGGCGGAGAGCGGCGCGGGACCGTCGTCACGCTCCGGGACCGCACCGAACTCCAGGCGCTCTCCGGCGAACTGGACTCCGAGCGGGGCTTCACGGAGGCGCTCCGCTCCCAGGCCCACGAGGCGGCGAACCGGCTGCACACGGTGGTGTCGCTCATCGAACTGGGCCGGGTGGCGGAGGCGGTGGAGTTCGCGACGGCGGAGCTGGAGCTCGCCCAGGCGCTCACCGACCGCGTCGTCGACGCCGTCGGCGAGCCCGTCCTCGCGGCGCTGCTGCTCGGCAAGGCGGCGCAGGCCAACGAGCGGGGCGTGGAGCTGGTCCTCACCGAGGACAGCCGCATCGACGACGGCCGGGTCCCGGCGGCCCTGCCCTCCCGGGACCTGGTGACGATCCTGGGCAACCTCATCGACAACGCGGTGGAGGCGGCCGGCGGGAGCCCGCACGCGCGCGTGACGGTCACGGTCGCGGCCCGCGCGGGCGACGGCGAGCTGCTGCTCCGGGTCGGCGACAGCGGGCCGGGCGTCCGCCCCGCCGACCGGGAGGCGGTCCTCGGACGCGGCTGGTCCACCCGCGGCCCCGGCCGCGGCCTCGGCCTGGCCCTGGTGGGCCAGGCGGTCTCCCGCGCCTCGGGCACCCTGCACCTCGCGGAGGCGGAGGAGGGCGGCGCCCAGTTCACCGTCCGCCTGCCCCTGCGGCGGGGGGCCGAAGCGGACGGGGGCTCCGGGACGGACGGGGGCCCCGGACCCGACGGGGGCTCCGGGACGGGCCGAGGTGCCGGACCGGGCGGAGGCTCCGGGACGGACGGGGGCCCCGGTGCCTCCCGGGCGGGCGGAGGCACCGGTGCCTCCGCGGCGGCCGGTGCGGAGGTGGCCCCGTGAGCGCGCGTTCCCTTCGGGTGCTGGTCGTCGAGGACGACCCCGTCGCCGCCGACGCCCACGCGCTCTACGCCGGGCGCGTCGAGGGCTTCTCCGTCGTCGGGGTCGTGCACTCGCGGGCCGGGGCCGTGCGGGTCCTCGACCGGACGCCGGTCGACCTGATCCTGCTCGACCTCTACCTGCCCGACGGCCACGGGCTCCAGCTGCTGCGCGCCCTGCGCGCCGCCGGGCACTCCGCCGACGTCATCGCCGTGACCTCCGCCCGCGACCTGGCCGTCGTCCGCGAGGGCGTGTCCCTCGGCGTCGTCCAGTACGTCCTGAAGCCGTTCGCCTTCGCCACCCTGCGGGACCGGCTCGTCCGGTACGCCGAGTTCCGGGCGGCCGCCGGGGAGGCCTCCGGCCAGGACGAGGTGGACCGGGCCCTCGCCGCGCTCCGTGCCCCGCATCCCGCCACGCTCCCCAAGGGCCTCAGCGCCCCGACGCTCGAAGCGGTCACCCGCACCCTCCGCTCCACCCCGGCGGGACTCACCGCCGCCGAGGCCGGCGCGACCGTCGGGATCTCCCGGATCACCGCCCGCCGCTACCTCGAACACCTGGTCACGGAGGGCCGGGCCGTGCGCGCCCCGCAGTACGGCCAGATCGGACGCCCCGAGCTCCAGTACCGCTGGCTCGACGGCCCGGCGCGCGGCCGCTGAACGGCCCCGCCGTTACCGCCCGGTTCCCACGTTCCTACGACGCCGCATGTTGGAAGAACACACCGTAGCCAGCCGTCACCCTCCGCACCTACCGTGGCCGGGTGCACCAACCCTCCCCACCCTTCGACGCCCTGGCCGCGCGCCGCCTGCGCGAGGGCCTCGGCATGCTCCCCGAACACGTCGCCTACGGCCTGCGGGCGCAGTACGGCCTCCTCGTCGCCCCCGAGACCGTCTACGCCTGGGAACGCGGCCGGGCGGTCCCCGACGAGCAGGAGCTCACCGCCCTCGCGGGCGTCCTGTGGTGCTCCCCCGCCGACCTCATCGCCGCCGCCTCCACCCTGCGTGAGCACCGGGTCGCGCGCGGCCTCTCCGTCGAGGAGCTCGCCCGGCGGACGGGCGTGGCGCCCCACGCGTACCAGCGGATGGAGGACGAGGGCCGCTGGCGCGGCACCGAACGCCAGACGGTCGCCCTCGCCGAGGCGCTCGGCCTCGGCCCGCGCGCCCTGATCACCGCGACCGGCGGCGCCGAGGCCCTCGCCGGGCTGCTGCGCGACGCGGCGACCACCCGCTGGCAGGCGTACGTGAAGCCGACCGTGAAGCTGGTGCCGCTGCCGAAGCGGGCCGTGGAGTCCGCGCTCCAGCAGCTCCACTCGGACTACCACGCCCGGATGACGGCGGTCAGCAGCTGGGGCGCCCCGGGGACGACCGGCGACGAGGGGCGCGCCTACCTGGACGGGATCACCGAGCACTTCTGGGCGGCGGTCGGCCCGTAGATCGTCCGGGGCCGGGGCCGTACATTGGCGGTCGTGAGACGACACATACCCTTCGACCGACTCCACAACTTCCGTGACCTGGGCGGCTATCGGACCGCCGACGGCGGGACCGTGCGGTGGGGGACCCTCTACCGCTCCGACTCCCTCGGCAAGCTCGCGGACGCCGGCCCGGCCGACCTGGAGCGCTTCCGCGCACTGGGCGTCGGCACCGTGATCGACCTGCGCTATCCGTGGGAGATCGCCGGCAAGGGCCGCCTGCCGGAGACCGAGGAGGTCTCCTGGCACAACCTCTCCATCGAGCACCGCCCCTACGACCAGGAGGCGATCGACCCGGCCCTCGACCCGTGGCGCTACCTCGCCGACCGGTTCGCCGAGGTCGCCGAGGACGGCGCGGAGGAGCTCCGGGCGGCCCTGGAGCTGATCGCCGCCGCCGAGGGACCGCTCGTCTTCCACTGCGCCTCCGGGAAGGACCGCACGGGGCTGCTCGCGGCCGTCGTCCTCGGCCTCCTGGAGGTCCCGGACGAGGAGATCCTCGCGGACTTCGCGCTCACCGAGCTGGCCACGGAGCGGCTGATAGCCGACTGGCGGGCCGCGCACCCGGGCCGGGAGCCGCGCTGGCCCGGCTACGGCCGGGCGCCCGCCGACGTCATCCGGCTGTTCCTCGCGGACCTGCGCGAGCGGTACGGCTCGGTGCACGCGTACGCCACCGGCCACGTCGGGCTCGACCCGGCGGTGGTGACGGCGCTCCGGGCCCGTCTGGTCGAGGCCGCCTGAGGTCCCGGCGGCGGGCCCTCCCCTTCGTACGCGTCCCGACCGGGCCCGGCCCGCTCAGTCCCACCGGTCGAAGTCGAAGAGCTGTCCGGCCGCGTCCGGCGCGCAGGGCGCCTGGGCGAGCCGCGCCCAGGCGGCCGAACGGTCGCCGACGACGGTGACGCAACCGCCTGGGGTCGCCGAGCCCACCGGGACGATCCGGTAGCCCTCGACGGGGGTGCCGTACGCCTCCAGGGCGAAGGACTCGACCCGGGTGGGGTCGCCGCACTCGGAGTCCTCGTACGCGGCGTCGGGCGTCCGGCCGCCCGAGGGGAGGCCGGAGCAGCCGGTGCCGAAGTCGGGGTGGTCCGAAACGATCCTCCACCGGCCGCCGCCCGCCTCCGCCAGCGAATAGCGCGGGAGACCCGCGGCGGCGCACGGCAGCTGGTGGACCTGGCCGGTGCGGGTGCCGCGCCGCTCGCCGAGGCAGAAGTCGGTGCCGACCACCCGGATCCGGACGTCCCCGGCGGCGGGGGCGGTGGGGGTGCGGGGCGGATGCCCGGCGTGCCCGTCCCGCAGGAGGGCGACGACGCTGACCCCGGCCAGCACGAGCGCGGCGAACGCGACGCCCGCGACGAGCGCACGACGTATCCGGGAACCGGGGCCGGGCGGACCCCCGCCCTCGTCGCCACCCCCTCCGGGCCCGGGAGCGCCGGGTCCGGGCCGGGCGGCGTCCTTCCCGCGGCCCTCGGCCGCGCCCGGGCCCTCCCCCGGCTCCGGGTCCTCCCCAGCCCCCGGGTCCCACTCGTCCACCCCCCGGGCCGCCAGTTCCCTCCGTACCGCCCGCCAGTGCTCCGCCTCGTCCTCCTCCACCCCGCAGGCGCGGACGAAGGCGGTGAGCAGTTCCTCGCGGGGCAGGGTCGGGCGGGCCAGCATGTTCGCCACCGTGGAGCGGGGCAGGACGTCGCCGTGCGTCTCCGCGCGTGCCGACAGCTCGCGGTGGGTCAGGCCCGACCGGTCCTTGAGGGCCTGGAGGCCCGCGAGGAACTCGGCGGGGTTCCGTGCCTCCCTCGGATCGGGCGCGTGCTCCCCCGGCGTCATCCGCGCCTCCCCCTTCCCGCCGGACAGGGTCGGGACATGTCCGGGACGGCCCCCAGCCTTGTTGATCCCGCGCCGGGGCTCAAGAGTGGAATCCGGCATTTCCGAGGGGAGTGCCGGGCACGACGGGGTGGCCCCGACCGTCCACGGGGGGACGGTCGGGGCCGGTCGGGTCGTCCGGTTTCCGGAGGCCCTCGGTCCGGGTTCCGGAGGCCCCCGCTAGAAGACCGACTCGGCCTCGCGCATGCGGTCCTCGGGGACCCTCTTGAGCTGGGTCACGGCCTCGGCCAGCGGCACCATCTCGACGTCCGTGCCGCGCAGCGCGGTCATCCGGCCGAAGTCGCCGCGGTGGGCCGCCTCCACCGCATGCCAGCCGAAGCGGGTCGCGAGCACCCGGTCGTACGCGGTCGGCGTGCCGCCGCGCTGGACGTGGCCGAGGATCACCGGGCGGGCCTCCTTGCCGAGGCGCCGCTCCAGCTCGACGGCGAGCTGGTTGCCGATGCCCTGGAAGCGCTCGTGGCCGAACTGGTCGATCTCGCCCTTCTCGTACTCCATGGAGCCCTCGGCCGGGTGCGCGCCCTCGGCGACGCAGATGACGGCGAACTTCTTGCCGCGGGCGAAGCGCTCCTCGACCATCTTGACGAGGTCGTCGACCTGGAAGGGGCGCTCGGGGAGGCAGATGCCGTGGGCGCCGCCGGCCATGCCGGACTCCAGGGCGATCCAGCCGGCGTGGCGGCCCATCACCTCGACGACCATCACCCGCTGGTGGGACTCGGCGGTGGTCTTGAGGCGGTCCATGGCCTCGGTGGCGACGCCGACGGCGGTGTCGAAGCCGAAGGTGCGGTCCGTGGAGGAGATGTCGTTGTCGATGGTCTTCGGGACGCCGACGACGGGCATGCCCGCCTCGGAGAGCATCCGGGCCGCGGTCAGGGTGCCTTCGCCCCCGATGGGGATGAGGACGTCGATGCCGTACGTGCGGGCCAGGTCGGAGGCGGACTCGGCGGCCTCGCGGAGCCGGTTGCGCTCCAGGCGGGCCGAGCCGAGGATCGTGCCGCCACGGGCGAGGATGCCGCTGACGGCGTTGAGGTCGAGGGGGCGGTAGTGGCCGTCGAGGAGGCCCTTGAACCCGTCCTCGAAGCCGATGACTTCGTCGTTGTGGCCGGTCAGCGCCCGGTGCACGACCGACCGGATCACTGCGTTCAGGCCGGGGCAGTCGCCGCCTGCGGTGAGAACTCCGATGCGCATCGTGCTTGGTCTCCTGCTCGGTCGCGGTCCGTGGTGAGCCACTCCAATTCTCACACGCGCCGCCCGACGGGCACGGTCCTCGCCCGTCCGCGCGTCCTGGTCGGCGGGGCCGCGGAGGCCTTTCGTCCCGGGGTTCCGGGCCCTTCGCCCAGGGGGCGGCGTAACCATCGGCGGAGGTATTGTCAAGGGGGTGATGCCGCCCTATCAGGGCTTTCCGAGCACTGCCGATTGACGCACGGGGCGCGGATCGGTGCCGCGAGAGCACCGTTCGGCCCTTCCGCAGGACTGGACAGGAGACCACGGCGTGACGCGCAGCGTGTACGTGACCGGGATCGACCGCGGTGACGGCCGCCAGGTCGTCGAGCTGGGAGTCATGGAGCTCCTCACCCGCCAGGTGGACCGGGTGGGGGTGTTCCGTCCGCTGGTGCACCACCGTCCCGACCGGCTCTTCGATCTGCTGCGCGCCCGCTACCGGCTCTCGCAGGATCCCTCGACGGTCTACGGCATGGACTACCACGAGGCCTCGGCGCTCCAGGCCGAGCGGGGCACCGACGAACTGGTCTCCCGGCTCGTCGACCGCTTCCACGACGTCGCCCGCGACTACGAGGTCGTCCTCGTCCTCGGCACCGACTTCGCCGCCACCCAGCTCCCCGACGAGCTCGCGCTCAACGCGCGCCTCGCCAACGAGTTCGGCGCCTCCGTCATCCCGGTGGTCGGCGGCAAGGACCAGAACGCCGAGTCCGTACGGGCCGAGGTGCGCAACGCCTTCCGGGCGTACGACGGGCTCGGCTGCGACGTGCTCGCGATGGTCGTCAACCGGGTGTCCGGCGAGGACCGCGAGGCCATCGCCGAGCGGCTCGCGGCCCGGCTCCCCGTCCCCTGCTACGTGCTGCCCGACGAGCCGGCGCTCGCCGCGCCCACGATCGCCCAGATCACCCACGCCCTGGGCGCCTCCGTCGTCCTCGGCGACGACGCGGGGCTCGCGCGGGACGCGCTCGACTTCGTCTTCGGCGGTGCGATGCTGCCGAACTTCCTCAAGGCGCTGACCCCGGGCTGTCTCGTCGTCACCCCCGGGGACCGGGCCGACCTGGTCGTCGGCGCGCTCGCCGCGCACTCGGCCGGCACCCCGCCGATCGCCGGCGTGCTGCTCACCCTGAACGAGCGGCCCGGCGACGAGATCCTGACCCTGGCGGCCCGCCTCGCGCCCGGCACGCCGGTCGTCTCCGTACCGGGCAACAGCTTCCCGACCGCCGCGGAGCTGTTCGCGCTGGAGGGCAAGCTGAACGCGGCGACCCCGCGCAAGGCGGAGACCGCCCTCGGCCTCTTCGAGCGGCACGTGGACACCGCCGACCTCCTCAAGCGGATCTCGGTGGCGCGCAGCGGCCGGGTCACTCCGATGATGTTCGAGCACGAGCTGCTCGAACAGGCCCGGGCCGACCGGCGCCGGGTGGTGCTGCCGGAGGGCACCGAGGAGCGGGTGCTGCGCGCGGCGGACGTGCTGGTCCGCCGTGACGTCTGCGACCTGACGCTGCTCGGCGACGTCGAGGCCATCCGCAAGAAGGCCGCCGACCTGAGCGTGAACCTGGGCGACACGCAGCTGATCGACCCGCAGACCTCGGAGCTGCGCGACGCGTTCGCCGAGAAGTACGCGGCGCTGCGGGCCCACAAGGGCGTCACCGTCGAGCTGGCGTACGACGTCGTCTCGGACGTGAACTACTTCGGCACCCTGATGGTGCAGGAGGGCCTCGCCGACGGCATGGTGTCGGGGTCCGTGCACTCCACGGCGGCGACGATCCGGCCCGCGTTCGAGATCATCAAGACGAAGCCGGACGCGTCGATCGTCTCCTCGGTGTTCTTCATGTGCCTCGCCGACAAGGTCCTCGTGTACGGCGACTGCGCGGTCAACCCGGATCCGAACGCCGAGCAGCTCGCGGACATCGCCGCCCAGTCGGCGGCGACCGCGGCCCGCTTCGGGGTGGAGCCGCGGATCGCGATGCTCTCGTACTCCACCGGCACCTCGGGCTCGGGCGCGGACGTCGACAAGGTGCGGGAGGCGACGAAGCTGGTCCGCGAGGCGCGTCCGGACCTGCGGATCGAGGGTCCGATCCAGTACGACGCGGCCGTCGAGCCGTCCGTGGCGGCGACGAAGCTGCCGGGTTCGGAGGTGGCGGGCCAGGCGACCGTGCTGATCTTCCCGGACCTCAACACGGGCAACAACACCTACAAGGCCGTGCAGCGTTCGGCCGGCGCCGTGGCCGTCGGCCCGGTGCTCCAGGGTCTGCGCAAGCCCGTGAACGACCTCTCGCGCGGCGCGCTCGTCAGCGACATCGTCAACACGGTCGCCATCACGGCCATCCAGTCCCAGTCCCAGGAGCTCCCGGCATGACCGCCACCCCCGCGAACGCGTCCACGACCCCTCCCTCCCGCGTGCTGGTCCTCAACTCCGGCTCCTCGTCGGTGAAGTACCAGCTGCTCGACATGCGTGACGACAGCCGCCTGGCGCAGGGTCTGGTGGAGCGGATCGGCGAGGAGACGTCGCGGCTCGTGCACACCCCGCTCAAGGGCGGCGGGAAGCGCGAGAAGAACGGGCCGATCGCCGATCACGCGGCCGCCCTGAAGGCGGTCGCCGAGGAGCTGGCGGCGGACGGCCTGGGCCTGGACTCCCCCGAACTGGCGGCGATCGGCCACCGGGTGGTGCACGGCGGGCTGCGGTTCACCGAGCCGACGGTGATCGACGACGAGGTGCTCGCGGAGATCGAGCGGCTCGTGCCGGTGGCGCCGCTGCACAATCCGGCGAACCTCGTCGGCATCCGGACGGCGATGGCGATGCGCCCGGACCTCCCGCAGGTGGCGGTCTTCGACACCGCCTTCCACACGACGATGCCGGAGTCGGCTGCGCGGTACGCGATCGACGTGGAGACCGCCGACGCGCACCGGATCCGCCGGTACGGCTTCCACGGCACTTCGCACGCGTACGTCTCGCGGGAGACGGCAAGGCTCTTGGGCAAGGAGCCGGAGGAGGTGAACGTGATCGTGCTGCACCTGGGGAACGGCGCCTCCGCGTCGGCGGTGCGGGGCGGCCTGTGCGTGGACACCTCGATGGGTCTGACGCCGCTGGAGGGCCTGGTCATGGGCACCCGCTCGGGCGACGTCGACCCGGCGGTGACCTTCCACCTGATGCGGAACGCGGACATGTCGGCGGAGGAGGTCGACGTGCTGCTGAACAAGAAGTCGGGGCTCGTGGGGCTCTGCGGCGACAACGACATGCGGGAGATCCGCCGGCGGATCGACGAGGGGGACGAGCGGGCGGCGCTGGCCTTCGACGTCTACGTGCACCGGCTCAAGAAGTACATCGGGGCGTACTACGCGGTGCTCGGCCGGGTGGACGCGGTGGCCTTCACGGCGGGGGTCGGCGAGAACGCGGCGCCGGTGCGGGAGGCTGCGATCGCGGGCCTGGAGGAGCTGGGGCTCGCGGTGGACGCGGACCTGAACTCCGTGCGTTCCGACGAGGCCCGGATCATCTCGCCGGTGTACGCGCGGGTGGCGGTCGCGGTGGTGCCGACGGACGAGGAGCTGGAGATCGCGCGCCAGAGCCACGCGCTCGTTCTGGAAGGGGCGAGCTCGAACGAGTGAACGCCTGAGCGGGCCCGCGCCCATTTGTACTTTCCGCCAGACGGAATATTCCGCAGTGAAACAAACCGATAGGATCCGCCTCATGCGCCGTTCCAAAATCGTCTGCACGCTGGGCCCCGCCGTCGACTCGTATGAGCAGCTGAAGGCTCTCATCGAGGCCGGTATGAACGTGGCCCGATTCAACTTCAGCCACGGGTCCCAGGCAGAGCACCAGGAGCGGTACGACCGCGTCCGGCAGGTCTCCGCGGACACCGGGCGCGCCGTCGGCGTCCTCGCCGACCTCCAGGGCCCGAAGATCCGTCTGGAGACCTTCGCCGAGGGACCGGTCGAGCTGGTGCGCGGTGACGAGTTCACCATCACCACCGAGGACGTCCCGGGCGACAAGTCGATCTGCGGCACCACCTACAAGGGCCTGCCGGGCGACGTCTCCAAGGGCGACCAGGTCCTGATCAACGACGGCAACGTCGAGCTGCGGGTCGTCGAGGTCGACGGCCCCCGGGTCAAGACCATCGTCGTCGAGGGCGGCGTCATCTCCGACCACAAGGGCATCAACCTGCCCGGCGCGGCGGTCAACGTGCCCGCGCTGTCGGAGAAGGACGTCGACGACCTCCGCTTCGCGCTGCGGATGGGCTGCGACATGGTCGCCCTGTCCTTCGTCCGCGACGCCGACGACGTCAAGGACGTCCACAAGGTGATGGACGAGGAGGGCCGCCGGGTCCCCGTCATCGCCAAGGTGGAGAAGCCGCAGGCGGTCGAGAACATGGCGGACGTCGTCGCCGCCTTCGACGCCGTCATGGTGGCCCGCGGCGACCTCGCGGTGGAGTACCCGCTGGAGAAGGTCCCGATGGTGCAGAAGCGCCTCGTGGAGATGTGCCGGCGCAACGCCAAGCCGGTCATCGTCGCCACCCAGATGATGGAGTCGATGATCACCAACTCGCGGCCGACCCGCGCCGAGGCGAGCGACGTCGCCAACGCGATCCTGGACGGCGCGGACGCGGTCATGCTCTCGGCCGAGTCCTCGGTCGGCGCGTACCCGATCGAGACCGTGAAGACGATGTCGAAGATCGTCGCCGCGGCCGAGGAGGAGCTCCTCTCCAAGGGCCTCCAGCCCCTGGTCCCGGGCAAGAAGCCGCGCACCCAGGGCGGCTCGGTCGCCCGCGCGGCCTGCGAGATCGCCGACTTCCTCGACGGCAAGGCGCTGATCGCCTTCACGCAGTCCGGCGACACCGCCCGCCGCCTCTCGCGCTACCGCACGCAGCAGCCGATCCTCGCCTTCACGACGGACGAGGGAACCCGCAACCAGCTCACCCTGAGCTGGGGCGTGGAGTCCTTCCTCGTGCCGTTCGTGGAGACCACGGACGCCATGGTCGACCTCGTGGACGCCGAGCTCCTCAAGCTCCAGCGCCACAGCGCGGGCGACACCATGGTCATCACCGCCGGCTCGCCCCCCGGCGTCCCCGGCACGACGAACATGGTCCGCGTCCACCACCTGGGCGGCGCACAGCGCGCGTGACGCCCTCCTCGTGAACGGCCGGTGGGCCGCGCCCCCTTCCCGGGGGTGCGGCCCACCGCCGTTTCCGGACGACCGCCTCTCAGCCACTGCCTGTCCGGGAGCCGAAAAAGATCTTCCGCATGCGAATGTGCCGATGCAATGATTGCCCGGCCTTCCGGGGGGAGGGCAGGGGGTGTGCCCTGACCAGGCACCCAGGGGATCTCACTTCGCGGCGCACCGTATGCGAACGGCGCGCCGTGCTCGTCCATGTCCACACCCGTACCTCCGCCCGGGGCTGACCTCTTCGTCGACCCACAGGTGGAACACGTGCACATGACATTCCAGCCCGGCTCGCGAGGGACGAGACGGGGGTGGTTCCGGCGCAGAACCGCGGCCGCCGCTCTCACGACGGCCTCCTCTGTCCTCCTGACTCTCCTCTCCACCGCCCCGGCCCACGCGGACGAGCCCGGGGACAACCCCACGGACCCCTGGCAGCGGACCCTCCGCATCAGCCTCGGCGTCACGCCCCGGGAGAACCGCTGCATCGCGGCCCGGTTCGCCCACCTCGGCGGTCCGGAGGCGAAGGCCGCCGCCGGCCGCGCGCTCGCCGGGGCCGACGCCGACATCGCCACGGCCATCGGCTCGCGTGGCTGGCTGCTCTCCGGACCGCTCGGCCAGGCCCTCGACCGGGACAAGGCCGCCACGGGCACCGCGGTCGACGCGTTCCAGGCCCGCCAGCAGAAGCTGGACGCCTCGAACTCCCCGTACCGCTCGGTGAACTCCTTCGGCGGCCGCGACTTCCACGCCCCCGCCTTCGGCGCGGACGTCCTGGGGTTCGCCGGGCAGAGCACCCTGTGGGGCAAGATCGCCAACGACCCGCGCCCGATGCCGGGCGCGGCGTCCCTGGACAAGGCTCGGACGGTCCTGGAGGGCATCTCCACCCCGGACGACTACTGGGAGACCAGCTATCGGGCCGTAGCCGGTGACGAACTCCTGGGGGTTCGGGGGGGCAATGGCGGATCGGCCAACGACGTCGCCCAGTTCCTGCGTTACGGCGGCTTCCCCAAGCAAGCGCCTGCACCGGACTCCCTGGAGTTTCGCACCGAGGTCGAAACCCTCAAGATCGCTTGGGCGAACTGCGACAGCGCAAACCCCATCGACTACAACCGCGCCCTGACCGGGCCGGTCATCCAAGCCTTCACCGAGTGGGAGGCCGAGTACTCCGGCCAGGCCAAGCAGCGCGCCGACATCATGGCCGCCGAACTGGAGGCCGCCAAGCAGACCCGGGCGGCCACCGCGGCCATGATCGAGGCCATCCGGCAGGCCTGGCTGGCCGACCAGATCCTCTACTGGCAGAAGTACTGGTCCACCCATACCAACGGCAAGCCCGCAGCGTCCGTTTTCACCAAGGCCGCGGCGGACCTCAAGACGGCGCGGGACACGGCCGCGGCGCAGGTGACCATCGCCGACAAGGCGGCAGCGGCGGCGAAGACCGCGTCCGACAGGGCCGCTGCCGCCCAGACCTCCGCCTGGACGGTCGCCGACACGGCGAAGACCCCGCGCGGCCGGGGACTCCTCTACGCCCAGCAGTCCGTCCAGGTCGCGAAGGCGTCGAGCGCCGCCGCGCTGGCTGCGGCGAAGACCACGGCGACGGCCTCCAACGCGGCCAAGGCCACAGCCGCCGACAGCCAGGCCCTGCTCGCCCTCGCCCGGACCCAGTCGCACGCCCTCAACACCGAGTTCCGCAGGGTCGCCGCCCAGGAGGCCGCAGCCCAGGCGAAGGCGGCCGCGACCGCCGCGGCCGCCCAGGCCAAGGAGGCCGCCGCCAACGCGACGAAGGCCAAGAACGCCCAGGCCACGGCCGAGGCGGCCGAGGGCCGCGCCAAGGCCGGCGCCGAAGAGGCCCGGAAACAGCGGGAGATCGCCGAGGCCGAGAAGGCGAAGGCCGCCGCGGAGCGTGCCACCGCCGCCGCCGAACGGCAGAAGGCCGCCGCCGCCGAAGACAGGGCGCAGGCGCAGCGGCAGTCCGCCGCGACGGCCCGGAGCACCGCCGAGGCGGAGGCCTCAACCGCAGCCGCCCGGCGCGCCGCCGCCGAAGCCGCCGAGGACCGCGCCTACCGGGCCCGCGACGCGGCCGCTGCGGCAGAACGGCACAAGAACGCGACCGTTGCCCGCGCGGCGGCGCTCGAAGCCGCCGCGGCCGCCGCGGCGGGCACCGCGGCGGCCGCCGAGTCGCGGGAGGCCGCGACCGCGGCCCGGAGCGCCGCCGACGACGCTGCCGGGGCGGCCGCCCGTGCCCGTACGGCCGCCGCCGAGGCGGCCGGCGCCGCGGTGAGCGCACGCGCCGCCGCTACCCGCGCCGAAGCCTCCGCGGCCCGCTCCACGGCAGCGGCGAACGCCTCCTGGTCCGCGTACCTGAAGACGAGCGCGGCCGCTTCGACCGCGCACGCGGCCGCCGCCGAGGCGATCGACGCCGCGGCCGCCGCCGGCACCAACGCGAAGAACGCCGAGACGGAGGCGAAGAAGGCGCAGGCGGCTGCCATCAAGGCGCGCCAAGAGGCCACGGTGGCCGAGGAGGAGGCGGCCCAGGCCGTCGCCTGGGCCGCGAAGACCGCCGGCTACGCGGCCGCGGCGGGGCAGGCGGCCGTCGCCGCTCGCGACTCGGCCGCCGCAGTGGCCGTCGCCTCCACCGAAGCGGTGTCCCTCGGCACGCCCTACCAGGAACTCGACTCCTCGGCCGCGTTCGCGGTGCTCGTCGGCCAGTACACCAAGCCGATGGCCGAGCAACAGGCGGCCGCCGCGAAGGCCAGGGCCGACGAAGCGGCGAAGGCGGCGGCCGACGCCAAGGCCCTCGCCGACAAGGCCACGGGCGACGCCAAACTCGCCGCCCAGGCCGCCGCCGCCGCCGCACTCGACGCCGCGGCAGCGCAGAAGTCCGTGCAGGCCGCCCGCGCCTCGGCGGCTGAGGCCGCAGTCGCGGCGGAGGCCGCGAAGAGGGCCGACGCCAACGCACAGAAGTACGACGCGCAGGCCGGCACCGACGCGGTGCTCGCGGGGATCGCCGCGAGCGATGCGAAGGCGGAGGCCATCGCGGCCGACGGCGAGGCTACCGCCGCCGAGCAGGACGCGGCGAGCGCCCGGGGTGCCGCGACCGCCGCGACGAACGACGCGACGGACGCCGCCGGTGCGGCGGCGCAGGCGGAGGAGGACGCCACCGCCGCCGAGACCGCCGCGTCGAATGCCGACGGGGCCGCCCAGGAGGCCGACGCGGCCGCCGACCGGGCGGAGGAGGAAGAGCGTCAGTACCAGCTGACCGAGCAGGTCGACGGGGCCACCCCGGCCACCGGCCCGGCACTCGACGCCGACGCGGAGGCCCTGCTCCTGGCGCACTGCGGCCAGAAGTGCGTGGACGACTACCGCGCTGCCAAGGCCCTGGCGGGCAAGGACGTCGTCGACTGGATCATCGAGAACGGCGGGGAGATCCTCCTCGGCCTCCTCGGCGTCGACAACATCCGAAACTGCTTCGCGACGGGTGACATCGAGAGCTGCCTGTGGGCGCTGGTCGACGTCGCGAGCCTCGTCGCGGTCGCCGGCAAACTGCCCGCCGTGGCCAAGGCGATCGTCAAGGTCAGCAGTGGCGTCGCCTCCTTCCTGAAGAAGGTCTCCCGGGCGAAGAAGGAGCTCGAACGGCTCGTCAAGCTGGCCGAGGATCTCAAAAAGGGCACCGCGGCCGCGCACTGCCTCATCGACCTCGCCGGAGCGGCGGGAGCGCTGCGTGGTCCGAGCACGGCCTCCTTCTCGAAGGCCGTCTCCGCGGCGCCCGCGGCGTCGAACCAGCCGAAGCTCTGTGTCGTCCTCGCCATCAACGACGACAAGCTCAAGAAGCTCGCCGACAAGGCGAGCCGGAACGAGGTGGTGAAGCGGGAGCTGCTCGCGATGCAGAAGAAGCTCGCGGCGGGCAACGAGAACCAGGGCATCGGCAGCTCGGCGCTGCAGGGCACCGACGTCCTGTACGCCCGGAGCAGGAACGGCGCCCGCCTCTTCTACCGCAGGGTCGGAGAGGAACTGCACGTCGTCGCCACGAGCGGAAAGGGCAAGATCGAGGACGACGTGATCGCCCGACTGAAGGTGCTCTATGGACAGTGACGAACGGCCCGGACAGAGTCCGTACACAACCGTCCGCACACCGCGGTTCGACGTACGGTTCCTGCTCGGCGCGGACGACGACCCGGCCTCGGTCGAGAATGCCGACGGCACGATCATCTCCCCCGACGGCCGGTGGACGGCGACGTTCCTGACACTCCGGGAGATCGAGCGCGTCATGGACCGCTGGGCCCTGACGGGTGAGGCGGGTGGCGGTCACTTCTTCCAGTGCCGCGATCTCGTGATCGTCAGGCGCCCCGGCCTCGACTCGATGGTCCGGGCCGTCAGCGCCCTCTTCGACGAGGGCGGCCCCGAGGGCATTCTCCCGAGGGCCGACTGAGCACACGACGGCGGGCCGCACCCCTGGGAGGGGGTGCGGCCCGCCGGTCGTACGGAGGTCAGCTGGGCTCGATCGTGTTGTGCAGGCCCGGGATGCGGAGGGTGCCGCCGAACTGGCCCGCCTGGATCACCGTCACGTTGGTGAAGACGGCCCACGGGACGTCCAGCGGCGGCGGGGTCTCGGGGGTGAAGGTGACCGGGATGAGCCCGAAGAGGTTGCCCTTCAGGGACTCCGTGTACATGGTGACCGTGCCGTCGGTGATGGTCGAGTCCTCGCCCCGGGCGGAACGGACGTGGCCCGAGAGCCCCTCCGAGTGGACCGTCGTCTGGTGCAGGTCCCTGATCTTGACGGTGCCCGCGGTGAACTTCAGCGCCTTCTTGACCTTGCCGCCGGCAGTCTTCACCTCGACGATGCCGTGGTACTTCAGGCCGATCAGTTCGAGCCTCGTGCTGTCCAGCCGCCACGGCTCGTCCGGGAGCAGCGGGATGCCCGGCTCCAGCTCGGCCGCGGCCAGCGCCTCGGGGTCCGGCACGGGGCACGGGAAGCGGGGCTTGGCCCCGTCGGGTATGTCCGTGTCCTTCTTGGCGTCGAGGCCCTTGGCGCTCTCGGGGAGCTCCTCGACCTTGGCGCCCGCCGCTTCGGCGGCCTTCTGGATGGCCGCCTTCGTCTTCTCCGTGACCGCGTCCGTCTTCCGCTTCGGAGCCCCGGTGGGGGCGGTCGTGGGCGGCGCGTCGGTGGCCGGCGCCTTGTCGGCGGGAGTCCCGGTCTGCTCGGGGGCGGGCGTGGTCGGCGCCGTCGTGGGCGTGGCGGTGGCCGTCGGCGTCTTGTCCGGGCCGTCGAGGAGGTCCTTCAGGGCGTCGCCCAGGCCCAACGGGTCCAGCGGGTTCCTGGACTGCGTCGGGGAGGGCGTGGCCGTGGGGGTCGCGGTGGGCGCGGGGGCGGTCGTCGCGTGTTCCTGCGCCTGCGGCACGGCGGTCTGCGCGGTCTCCGTCGCGGTGGGCGTCGGGGTCGCGGACGGCGTCGCGGTGGCGGAGGGCGTGGCGGTCGCCGAGGGGGTGTCCGTCGGCGTGGCCGTGGCGGTGGGCTCGGTGCTCTCCTCCGGCTTCGGCGTCTCCGACGCCTCCGGCGTCGGCTCGTCCGAGCGGGTCACGCAGGGGCCGGGGGCGAAGGGGATGTCCTTGTCGTCCGCGAGGGCGAGCCTGGGCGTGAGGCCCATGCCCACGAGCACCGCGGTCGGCATGGCGGCCAGCGCCATCGCCTTCCCGGCGGGGCCCTGGATCCTGTTCAGCAGCGACTTGCGCGGGGCCGCGTGCCGCGGGCCCTCCTTCGCGAGCGCCGACTGAGTCTCGTCACCCCGCACTGTTCCTCCCGCCGTTGGCGTCGGTCGTGGTTTCGGTCGCCAGGTGCTCCACCCCGCGCTGCTCCGGGAACACGGCCGTGGGCACGGCCTCCGCAGCGGGCTCCGCACCGGCCTCGTAGGAGGCCTCCGGGTGACCGTCGTGCTCTGTGTCCTTCTCCTCGACCGGGGGCGCGGGCGCCCAGGCGACGGACATGCCGCCGCCGATGAGGGCGAACAGGAACCCGATGACGAGGCCACCGAAGTTCGACACCGGGATGGAGACGAGTCCCAGGACGATGGTCGCGACGCCGGCGAACACCCGCACGATGGGCTGGAACCACATCGTCAGTCCGAGCGTGATGAGCAGGACGCCGATGATCAGCGCGGCCGACCCGGCCGTCGTCTTCATGGCGAGCGTCATGTTGCCGAGCCGCATGTCCCCGTACGGGAGGTAGGCGATCGGTACGCCGCCGATCATGGTGAACAGTCCCGCCCAGAAGGGCCGGGTCTGCCGCCAGACCTTGAACCGGTTCTCCTTCTTCGGGACTTCGCGGGAGGCGGGGTACTCGGCGCTCATGGAACAGCTCCCTGGAAGCGGTGTTGCTGAGAAAGATGAGGTGACGGGCCTGTCGGGCGGGGCCGCACGCGGCGGCCCCACCCTCCGGAACGGATCGGTCCCTCAGGGACCGGCCGGTCCTAGTAGCACTCGGCGTCCGTGCCCTTGTGCAGCGACAGGTGCAGGCCGGGAAGCGTGAAGGTGGCGGCCGTGGTGGCCCAGGCCTTCTGCTTCACGTTGCTCAGCGTCGCCGTCTCGGCGCGCTGGCCGAAGCCGTACGGGCTGGCCGCGGTGTTCGGCTGGATGCCCGGCTTGCTCGGGTCCGCCTTGCCGCCGAACTCGTTGAGCTTGCCCGCGGCGACGCCGATGTCGATGTTCTCGAACTTGGCGTCGGTCTGGAGGTCGGAGACATCGAGGTAGATGTCCTTCGCCTGGACCTTGTCCTTGTCCTCACCGCTCTCGGCGGCCTTGGTGCCGGCCTCCAGGCGGAGGGTGACCGAGTCGTTGATGAACGGCACCTTCGGCGTCACGACCGACTGGCACATCTTGGTGATCTTGGCGCTGGAGAAGCCGGACACCGCCACGGGAGCGGCGAGGTTCGAACCGTCGAGGTTCTTGCCCACGTCCACGCTGCCGTACTGGACGAAGTCCTTGCCCTCAAGACTCTGGGCCGAGACCTTGAACTCCTGGCCGGAAATGCTGAAGGACGCGGCGAGCGCGCCCTGGGCCAGGCCGACACCGATCGCGGCCGTCGCGGCCACGCTCGGGACCATGACGACGGCGAACCGCTTCCATCTGGTCCCGCCACGAACCTGGGACTTCATGAGAATTCCTCCTTCTCGGACGTACATCTCCGAAGGGGGCCCGGGAGCCCGCCCTGGGATGGGAGAAGAGCTACGTCCTCGGGAAGGAGAGCGCCGAGGCATCAGGCGGCGCGATGCGCGTCCGAATCACCGGCGATCACCCCCGAGCGACAACCATGGGCCGCGCCATCGGGCACGGCCTGATTGGACAGGCCCCGGTCGGTGAGATCGGGAACCCCCCTGTCCACGACCGGTGCCGGAACACCGGTCCACTCGGTGGGGACCCTCGCCGCGTTCCCGGGTGGTTGCCGGGGGATGCGATTCGGACCGAGCGTCGCCGATCGTGGTCCATTCCGGGCGCCCGCACAAGGGGGTTCGTTACTGGCTAGTAACGGGTGGATAACCACGCCATGGCGGGGCGGGACCGAACGGGCACGCTGGGTGCGTTCGAACGACGGGGAATGTCGGGAGATCGCCACATGAATCCGGACAGAACGCCGGGTTCGATTTACTGCAAGTAACAGCGGCCGCGATTACCAAGTTTTGGTAAAGCGCGGCCGCGTTTTGTCACGCTGCTGCCAAATCGTCAGACGATCCGGCACGCACGGAGGGCTAGAACAGCACCCGCGCGAGGGCCTGTCGGGCCGCCGTCACCCGCGGGTCGTCGGCGCCGATCACCTCGAAGAGCTCCAGGAGCCGCAGCCGCGCCGCGTCCCGGTCCTCGCCCGCCGTGCGGCGCACGGTCTCCACGAGGCGCCCGAAGGCGTCCTGCACGTGGCCGCCCACCAGATCCAGGTCGGCGGCGGCGATCTGCGCGGTGACGTCGGCCGGGGCGTCCGCCGCGTTCCTGCGGACGGCGGCCGGGTCGAGGTCCTGCACCCGGGTGAGGAGTTCGGCCTGCGCCAGACCGAGCTTGGCCTCCGGGTGGGCCGGGTCGTCGGCGAGCACGTTCTTGTACGCCTGGACGGCACCCGCCAGGTCGCCCGCGTCGAGCGCGGACATCGCCGCTTCGAGGAGCGCGTCGTACGGGCCGGCCGGCCGCGCCGCCGGGTCGAAGGCGTCGGCGCCCGCGTCCACGGCGATGCCGGTCAGGCCGAAGCGCTCCTCGCCGACCTGGATCAGCTGGTCGAGGGTCTCCCGGATCTGCGCCTCGGGCACCGCGCCCTGGAACAGCGGCAGCGCCTGACCGGCGACCACCGCGAAAACGGCCGGAATTCCCTGGATGCCGAACTGCTGCATCAGCATCTGGTTGGCGTCGACGTCGATCTTCGCGAGCAGGAAGCGGCCGTTGTACTCGACGGCCAGCCGCTCCAGGAGGGGGCCGAGCTGCTTGCACGGCTCGCACCACTCGGCCCAGAAGTCGAGGACGACCGGAACCTCGGCCGAGCGCTGGAGCACGTCGCGCTCGAAGCCGGCCTCGTCGACGTCGATCACCAGGGCCGACGGGGGCACGGCGGTGGAACCGCCCTGCCGGGCGGCTTCGGCGCGCACCTGCTCCGCCTTCGCCTTGGCCTCTCCGGCCGCCTTCACCGCGGCGAGGTCGACGACGCCGCTCATGGACATGTTTCGGGGCTGCATGGATACATCCTCCCCCCTCCGCGCGCGTAACCGGTAAGCCGTGGCTGAACCGCGCCGTCCGCGCATCTCCCGCCGGTGTGCGAGACGCGCGGACGACGCGGTCCTTCGTCTTCGGTGGCCCCGGGTCCCCACCCGGCGCCCTCTGTCGCACCGGATCCCCATCCGGCACTGTGGTTGTCGCTCAGGCCGCTCAATGCCTTTCGCTACGGGTCGTAGCGTAACTCCGGGGAGGGACCCGGCGGGAGGGCGGGGAGGGGATCCGTACGGTGAACTGCCTCACATCACCGACCCCTGGCGGTGCACCTACCGGCGGGTATGGTCCCTTTCCATGTGTAAGCGCACCAACCCCCGCAGCGGCCGCACCGGGCGTCCCCGCTCCACGGAGGCCGACACGGCCATCCTGGAGGCGACCCGCGCGGCCCTGGTCGAACTGGGCTGGTCCAAGCTCACGATGGGGGACGTGGCCGGCCGCGCCGGGGTTGCGAAGACGACCCTCTACCGCCGCTGGGCCAACAAGAACGAGCTCGTCGTGGACGCCGTCGCCGTCCTCTTCGACGAACTCGAACTGCCCGACCTCGGTTCCCTCCAGGCCGACATCGAGCACGTGGTGCTGCAGTTCGCGGCCCTCCTCGAACGGCCCGAGACGAAGACGGCCCTGATGGCCGTGGTGGCCGAGTCGACCCGGGACGAGCCGCTGCGCGAGCGCATACGCGCCTCCATCGTCGACCGCCAGAAGCGGCTGGTCCTGGCGGGCCGCGAGCGGGCCCAGCAGCGCGGCGAACTCCCCGACGAGCACTCCGTGTCCACCGTCGCCGCCCTCGACGACCTGATCTTCGACGTGGTCGCCGGCGCGGTGGTGCACCGCGCCCTGGTGAGCGCGGAGCCGGTGGACCGGTCCTGGGCGGCGCGCCTCTCCGCCCTCCTCCTCGGCGGCCTGGGCGCGGCGGCGGCGTACTAGGCGCAGCAGGCGCACCGGAGGCTGTGGAAGCCCGGGGCCCTCAGGCGTACCGGAGGCTCCAGAAGCCCGGGCCCTCAGAAGCCCGGGGGCTCCGTGTAGGTGCCCCACTCCTCGCGCAGGACGTCGCAGATCTCGCCGAGCGTGGCCTCGGCGCGGACGGCCTCCAGCATCGGGGGGATCATGTTCGACCCGTCCCGGGCCGCCGCGAGCATCGCGTCGAGCGAGGCGCGGACCCGGGCGTCGTCGCGCCGCCCCCTGCGCTCGCCGAGGACCCGGACCTGCTCCCACTCGACCTCGTGGCTGACCCGCAGGATCTCCAGGTCGCCGGTGACCGAGCCGTGGTGGGCGTTGACGCCGACGACCCGCTTCTCGCCCTTCTCCAGGGCCCGCTGGTACCGGAAGGCGGACTCGGCGATCTCGCCGGTGAACCAGCCGTCCTCGATGCCGCGCAGGATGCCGGAGGTGATCGGCCCGACCGGGTGCCGACCGTCGGGGTGGGCGCGCAGACCGCGCTCCTCGATCTGCTCGAAGATCTTCTCGGCCTCGGCCTCGATGCGGTCGGTGAGCTGCTCGACGTACCAGGAACCGCCCAGCGGATCGGCGACGTTGGCGACGCCGGTCTCCTCCATCAGCACCTGCTGGGTGCGCAGGGCGATCTCGGCGGCCTGCTCGCCGGGGAGCGCGAGGGTCTCGTCGAGGGCGTTGGTGTGGAGGGAGTTGGTGCCGCCGAGGACGGCGGAGAGCGCCTCGACCGCGGTCCGCACGACGTTGTTGTACGGCTGCTGGGCGGTGAGGGAGACCCCGGCGGTCTGGGTGTGGAAGCGGAGCCACTGCGCCCTGTCGGTCCTGGCTCCGTAGACCTCCTTCATCCAGCGGGCCCAGATCCGGCGGGCGGCGCGGAACTTGGCGATCTCCTCGAAGAAGTCGAGGTGCGCGTCGAAGAAGAAGGAGAGGCCGGGGGCGAAGACGTCGACGTCGAGGCCGCGGGAGAGGCCGAGCTCGACGTAGCCGAAGCCGTCGGCGAGGGTGTACGCCAGCTCCTGCACGGCCGTCGCCCCGGCCTCGCGGATGTGGTAGCCGGAGACCGAGAGCGGCTTGTACGCGGGGATGTGCGCCGCGCAGTGCTCCATCAGGTCGCCGATCAGACGCAGATGGGGCTCGGGCTCGAAGAGCCACTCCTTCTGCGCGATGTACTCCTTGAAGATGTCCGTCTGCAGCGTGCCGTCGAGGACGGCCGGGTCGACGCCCTGGCGCTCGGCGGCGACCAGGTACATGCAGAAGACCGGGACGGCGGGCCCGGAGATCGTCATGGACGTCGTGACGTCCCCGAGCGGGATGTCCTTGAAGAGGAGCTCCATGTCGGCGGCGGAGTCGACGGCGACCCCGCAGTGGCCGACCTCGCCGAGGGAGCGGGGGTCGTCGGAGTCGCGGCCCATGAGGGTCGGCATGTCGAAGGCGACGGAGAGGCCGCCGCCGCCCGCGGCCAGGATCATCTTGTACCGCTCGTTGGTCTGCTCGGCGTTGCCGAAGCCGGCGAACTGGCGGATGGTCCAGGTCCGGCCCCGGTACCCGGTCGAGTACAGGCCTCGGGTGAAGGGGTACTCGCCGGGCCAGCCGATGCGCTCGAAGCCCTCGTGGGTGTCGCCGGGCCGGGGGCCGTAGACCGGCTCGACGGGGTCGCCGGAGAGCGTCCTGAAGTCCGCGTCACGCTTGCGGGCCTTGTCGTAGCGGGCCTGCCAGCGGCGGCGGCCCTCCTCGATGGCGTCAGCGTCCATGACTCGAATTTACTAGGACGTCCTAGTACATGTCGACGGGAAACCCCCGTACGTGTGCACGGGGGCGGGGGTCAGGCCTTGACGGGCTGCGCCTGCGCGCCGCCGACCAGCGGAAGCGTCTCGGCGACGACCTTGCGCTCGACGAAGAACGCGGCGGTCGGAATGGTGCCGGAGACCAGCACCCAGAGGAGCTTGCCGAACGGCCACTTCGCCTTGGAGCCCAGATCGAAGGCGAAGACCAGGTAGATGATGTAGAGGACGCCGTGCAGCTGGGAGACCGCGAAGGTCAGGTCCTCCCCGACGCCGAAGCCGTACTTGGCGACCATGCACGCGCACAGGATGAGGAGCATGACCGCGGTCACGTACGCCATGACGCGGTAGCGGGTCAGCACGCTGGATTTCATGCCGTCGAGCGTAACGGCACGATCCGGGCGATCTTCGCCCGGGTCGGGGTACGGTCAGCCCTCGTCGAAGTCGTGCGCCGCGACCCGCAGCGGGCGCAGCATGGCGAAGATCTCCGCGCACTCCTCGGCGTCGTACGCGCCGAGGCCGAACTCCATCCCCATCAGGTCGCGGGTCGCGGCCTCGACCACCTCGCGGCCCTTCTCCGTGATGGAGGCGAGGGTGCCGCGGCCGTCGTTGGGGTTGGGCCGCTTGGCGACGAGTCCCGACTTCACCAGCCGGTCCACCGTGTTCGTCACCGAGGTCGGGTGGACCATCAGCCGTTCGCCGATCTTGGACATCGGCAGCTCGCCCGCCTTGGAGAAGGTGAGCAGCACCAGGGCCTCGTACCGCGCGAAGGTCAGCCCGTACGGCTTGACGACCGCGTCGACCTCCGCGAGGAGGATCTGGTGGGCGCGCATGATCGAGGTGATCGCGGCCATCGAGGGGACCGGGCCCCAGCGCTTCTGCCAGAGTTCGTCGGCTCGGGCGATGGGGTCGAAGGGGAGACTGAGCGGCTTCGGCACGCGTCGACCTTACCGACTGGTCATATGCCGGTCAGCCCCGTCTCGCCTTTCGGTCGCCCGCAGCTCGGCGGCGGCGGCGAGGAGACAGACCGTGCCGAGGACGCCCGTGCCCGCGACGACCGTGTGCGCGGGGGCGAACTCGGCCGCGATCCCCGCCCCGGCCATGCCGACGCCCTGCACGGTCATCATGCCCGCGGTCATCAGCGTCATGGCCCTCCCCCGCTGCTCCTCGGGGACGGCGGCGACGAACCGGGCGTCGAGGCCGAGGGTGTGCGCGCCGGTGGCGCCGGCCAGGAACAGGGCGACGGCCGCGAGGGCGACGCCCGGCTCGGGGGCGTACAGGAGGTACGGCAGGACGCCGGTGACGGCGAGCGGCAGCACGATCCGGGAGCGGGTCCCGGCGGAGAGGAACGATCCGGCGAAGAGTTCGCCCGCGATGGTGCCGACGGGCAGCGCGCACATGAGGAGGCCGAGGGCGGCGGTGGAGACGCCGATCTCGTCGGCGTAGGGGGCGGCGAGCGCCTCGGGGACGACGGCGAAGAGCGGCGGCACCCAGAACATCAGCATCAGGGCGCGGATCCGCCGGTCGCGGAGGACCGCCCACGTGCCGGCGAGGCCGCTGCCGGTCTCCTTCCCGGCCGCCCTGGCCGGGCGGCGGACGGTGCCGAGGCGCAGGAGCAGCGCGGAGACGAGGAAGGTGACGGCGGTGACGGCGAGGGCGCCGCGCGGCGGGACGAGGGCGAGGAGGACGCCGCCGGCGGCGAAGCCGGCGAGCAGCGCGCCCTGCGACACGATCCGCAGCAGCGAGCGCCCGAGCACGAAGAGCTCGCCCTCGCCGAGGATGTCGGCGAGGGTCGCCGTGCGGGTGCCGTTGAAGACGGGCGAGACGACGGCGACGGCGCAGCGCAGCACGAGCAGGGCGGCGACGGGGGTGGCGGGCACGACCATGAGCGCGACGCAGCCGGCGCAGACGAGGTCGCAGACGACGAGGATCCGTCGGGGCGGCAGCCGGTCGGCGAGTCCGGCGAGGAGGGTGCCGCCGAGGAGGTAGGGCAGGAACCCGAGGGCGAAGGTGAGGGAGGAGAGGAGCGGGGAGCGGGTCAGGTCGTAGACGAGCACGGTGAGCGCGAGCTCGCTGACGACGACCCCGAGCAGCGAGAACAGATGCGCCGCGAACACGAACCGGAACTCGGTGACGGCGAAGACGGCGCGATATCCGGGGGTGGCGGGCGGCCCCTCGGGCGCGGTGGCCCGTACGGCGGCCCGTACGGAGGTCGGCGCGGCCTCGGGGGCGGCGAGCGACTCCGGCTCCGGCTCCGGTGGAAGCGGGACAGGGGTGGGCGCGGGCGCCGGGAGCGGCGTCCGGTGGGTGTTCTCGGGCATGGGCGCAGCGTGCCCGGGGCGGGGCGCGGGACCTAGACTTTCGGCTCCAGGCGAATGTCCAGCCGCGTCCCCGGAGGGCCCCGTGCCGTACCACCTGCGTTTCGGCGAGGCCGACCCGTTGCGGATCCGGTTCGCGGTCTCGCCGCTCTGGGAGACGCACTCCGCGGTGCGGGTGCTCGCGCGGCCCGCCAAGCAGGGCTACCACCTGCCGTGGATGCGACGGATCGCGGGCGCCGCGCGGGAGCTCGACCTCGGGCCGCTGCACCTGCTGATGCCGCTGCGCGGACACAGTCCGGACTTCCTGTACCCGCCGCCGCTGGGCCCCGCCGCCGCCTTCGAGGACGAGATCACGGCCGTACGGGAGACGGATCCGTCGCTGGCCCTGGACGACTTCGAGCGGGCGCTCGCCGAGACGCCGGGGGCCGCGGACACGGCGGAGGGGCGCCGGATGCTCGTCGACCCCGCCGGGGCGGTGGAGCGGCTCGCCGAGCTGCTCCGGGCCGCCTGGGAGGCCCTGATCGCGCCCGAGTGGCCCCGGCTGCGCGCGCTCCTGGAGGCGGACGTGGCGTACCACTCGCGGCGGCTCGCGGAGGGCGGGCTCGAACGGCTGCTGAACGAGCTGCACCCGGCCTTCGACTGGGCGGCGGAGACGGCCACGCTGCGGGTGGCCTATCCGGGGGAGCACGACCGGCCGCTGGACGGGCAGGGGCTCGTGCTGATGCCGTCGGTGTTCACCTGGCCGGACGTGGTGAGCGGTTTCGACCCGCCGTGGCAGCCGACGGTGGTCTATCCGGCGCGCGGCATCGGCGGGCTGTGGTCGGAGCCCGCCGACCGCACGCCGGAGGCGCTGGCCCGGCTGCTCGGACCGGTGCGCGCGGACGTGCTGTGCGCGCTCGACGAGCCGACGGGCACCACGGCGCTCGCCCACCTCCTGGGCCGGGCGCCCTCGTCCGTCTCCTCGCACCTGGCGGTGCTGCGGGACGCGGGGCTGCTGACCTCGCGGCGGTACGGGCACCAGGTGCTGTACGAGCGGACCCCGCTGGGCATCGCCCTGTCACGGCCCGACCCGGGATGAGCCTCAGGGTTCCAGCCGGCGCCGCAGGGTGTACGTGACGGCCCTGCGCGCCACCGGGTTCAGCTCCTCGACCGCGGCCATCAGGGCGCCGAGCCGTTCGAGGGCGGAGAGCGCGGCCTCCGCGCCCGCCGGGTCGACCCCTTCGTAGAGTTCGAGGCCGACGAAGGAGGCGGCGACCGCGCGGGCGAGCCCGGCGGGGTCGGTGAACTCGGCGAGCGGGGTCCCGGCGAGGACCCGGACGAGGACCTGCTCGATCTCGGCGACCCATAGGTCGAGTCCGGCGGCGGTGGCGGGGGCGAGCCGGGGGTGGGTCTGGGCGCCGGCGAGCAGCTGCCCGAGGACGGCGACGTGACCGGCGTCCCGCTCCTCGGTGTGCATCTCGCGGCCGAAGGCGAGCAGCTCGGAGAGGCTGCCGACGGAGCGCAGCCGCTCCCGGTGGCGGGCCACCCGCTGCTCGGCGCCGTGCCGGCAGGCGGCGGAGAGCAGTTCGTCGACGGAGCCGAAGTGGTAGAAGACCAGGGCCTGGTTGACCCCGGCGGTGGTCGCGATCGCGCGCGCGGAGGCCTTGGCGATGCCCTGCTCGGCGAGGGTGCGCAGGGCGCCGTCGAGCAGCTTCTCCCGGGTCTCCCGGCTCCTGGCGTCCTGCGCCTTCGCGCCCTGTGCCTTCACGCCCGCCGCGGCCCGTCCGCCCGCACCCGTACCGCCCCGCGTCACGCCCGTACCTCCTCGCGCACCGGGCGCAGCCCCGCGCGCACCCCGGTGGAGCGTACGTCGGCGTACGTGGCGGTGAAGGACCCGTGGTAGCCGAAGAGGGGGCCGAAGTGCCGGTTGACGACCCGGACGTCGATGCGGAAGCGGCCGGTGCGCTCGTCGAAGGACTCGCGCACCTCGGCCCGGCCCGCCAGGATTTCCGGGACGCGCACGTCCACGGGGCCCTCGCGGAAGCGGTGTTCGCCGGAGGTGACGAGGAGCGAGCCGTCGGGTTCGACGGTCGGGTGCAGGTCGCTGGCGAGGTGCTGATGGGTGCCGAGGTAGTCGAGGACGCAGGCGCGCTCGGGACTGTGGACCATGGTGGCGTCGAAGCGCCGGGGGCCGTCGGGCAGCGCGAAGGTGCGGACGAAGGTGACGGTCTCCCGTCCGTACGAGTCGGCGTAGGGGACGTTCTCGACGGTGAAGGGGACGTCGCGGCCGGTGCGGGGCAGCAGGACGTTCCGCAGCCCGCCGAGGGCGAGGAAGGGCTTCACGAAGGCCCGGCCGTGCCAGATCCGGTCCATGACGCCCCGTCCGACGCACAGCTCGCCGCTCGCGAGTCCGACCGAGAAGCGCCGCTGGAGTTCGGGGTGCAGCCGTTCGAACGCGGCGTCCCCCATGGCGGTGCGGAAGATCGAGGGCGCGGTGGAGGTCGCGGTCACGGCTGCTCCAGGGTGGCGAGGAGCCGGGGCTCCCGGTGGCGGGCGGGCGGGGTGCGCAGACAGCGGCGGGCCGCGGGGGCGCCCGGGGAGGGCGGTACGAGGACGGCGGCGGCGAGTCCGAGGACGGTGAGCGGGACCGCGGCGAGCGACACGGTGCCGAGCGGCAGGGTGGTCGCGATCCACGGGAGGGTCGCGAGCAGGATCCGGGCGGCGAGTTCGAGGAGCCAGCGGTTCCGGGAGCGCTCGGGGGTGATGCCCCGCTCGCACCAGAGCCGCAGCCGGTCGAAGGACCAGGCGGTGGCCCAGCCCATGAGGGGCCGGAAGAGGAGCCGGTCGGCGAGCCGGCCGGGGCGGCCCCAGCGGGGGCGGTAGTCGTAGCCGGTGAGGAAGCGGACGCCGTCGGGCGTGGGGACGTACCTCCAGTAGCCGCTGCCCTCGGCGAGGAGCGAGAGCGGGTGCGGGGAGGCGAAGCGCAGGGCGGAGACCCGGTCGCCGCCGGCCCGGTGGCGCTCCCCCGCGGAGACACCGGTGCCGGCGACGACCAGGAAGGGCAGGACGCGCGTCGCGTAGCGGAAGCGCTGGGGTTCGCCCTCGGCGCGCGGGAGGTGGGAGATCTCGGTGAACCGCAGGTCCCAGCGCTGGTGCCGGTCGGGTTCCTGCGTGCGTTCCCAGAGCGTCCCCAGGTCCGCGCGCACCCGTGTCTCGATGTAGAGACCCATGGCCGTCCCCCTGCCCGTCCGGGGTTTTGAGCGACTGCTCAAAACTGCCCGCGAGTGAAGGTAGCCGATTTTGAGCACTCGCTCAACCGCAGGACGAGGAGCAGCCCCCGGCCCGGAAGGGGCGGGGGCTGCTTCGGTTCGGGGGCGGGTCAGGCGCCGAGGTGGCGTTCCACCGTCTCGACCTTGGAGGTCAGGCCGTCCGTCACGCCCGGACGGATGTCGGCCTTGAGGACGACGGAGACGCGCGGGGCGCGGGCCTCGACGGCGGCGACGGCGCGCTTCACGACGTCCATCACCTCGTCCCACTCGCCCTCGATCGAGGTGAACATGGCATCGGTGCGGTTCGGCAGGCCGGACTCCCGGACGATCCGGACGGCGTCGGCGACGTACTCGCCGACCTCCTCCCCCACGCCGAGGGGGGTCACGGAGAACGCGACGATCATGCGTTGACCACCCCTTCGCGACGGGCGCGGGAGGCGATGACCGCGGCCTCGGCCTCGCGCTTCAGCCTCCGCTCGGCGACGAAGCCACCGAAGGGCAGCACGGAGAGGACGAAGTAGAGCGCGGCCGTGCCGAAGCTCCACTTGGTCTTGTTCCAGGCGTCCAGCCAGAAGAGGACGTACAGGACGAACAGGACACCGTGGATCGCGCCCATGACCGGCACCGCGTTGAAGTCCGTCGTCCGCTTGAGCACCGAGCAGACCAGCAGGAGCAGGAACGAGACGGCCTCCGGGGCGGAGACGAGCCGGAGCCGGTGGAGCGAGGAAGCGGTCTTGATGTCCACGGAGGAGGTCACCTTCGTTCGATCTTGTGAACGGATGCACAAGGGCCCGTCCATTGTGCACGGCCACTTTGCTGTCTCTTTGGCCGGGGGCCCAGTACCTTCCTGGGGTGGCAACGTTCCGACTCCAAGGCAGCAAAGTGCTCGCCGTCTCCATGACCGGCGACGCCGTCAAGGCGAAGAACGGCTCGATGGTCGCCTATGACGGCCAGATGGCGTTCAAGAAGATGAGCGGGGGCGGTGAGGGTCTGCGCGGCATGGTGACCCGCCGGCTCACGGGTGAGCAGATGGAGGTGATGGAGGTGCGCGGCCAGGGGACCTGCTGGTTCGCCGACCGGGCCTCCGAGATCAATCTCGTCTCGCTGCACGGCGACAAGCTGTGGGTGGAGGCCAGCAATCTGCTCTGCACCGACGCGGGGCTGCGCACCGGCACCACCTTCACGGGCCTGCGCGGCGGCGCGACCGGGAACGGTCTCTTCACCACGACCGTCGAGGGCACCGGCCAGGCCGCGATCATGTCGGACGGCCCGGCGGTGGTGCTGCGGGTGACCCCGCAGTACCCGCTCCAGGTGGACCCCGGCGCGTACATCGCCCACCAGGGCGACCTCCAGCAGCACTTCCAGTCCGGGGTGACCTTCCGCACCCTGATGGGCGAGGGCGGCGGCGAGGCCTTCCAGATCCGCTTCGAGGGCGACGGCCTCGTGTACGTGCAGCCGAGCGAGCGCAACACGATCGGGGGCGACGTCTGATGCCGTTCCGCGAGATCAACTCGAAGATGGTCGAGGCGACCGTCGTCCCCGGGCAGCGGATGTTCAGTCAGCGCGGCGCGATGCTCGCGTACCGCGGCGACGTCGGTTTCACGCCGAACATGGCGGGCGGCCAGGGCGGCCTGATGTCGATGATCGGCCGCCGGGTGGCCGGCGAGGCGACCCCGCTGATGACCGTCGAGGGCAACGGCACGGTGATGTTCGGGCACGGCGGTCACCACATCCAGGTGATCACGCTGACGGGCGACACCCTGTACGTCGAGGCCGACCGGCTGCTCGCCTTCGACGGGACCCTGGAGCAGGGCACGATGTTCATGGGCTCGCAGGGCGGGGTCATGGGCATGGTCCGGGGCCAGGTGACCGGCCAGGGCCTCTTCACCACGACCCTGAAGGGCCACGGCTCGGTGGCGGTCATGGCGCACGGCGGCGTCATCGAGCTGCCGATCTCCCCGGCCCGCCCGGTCCACGTGGACCCGCAGGCGTACGTGGCGCACCGCGGCGACGTGCGGAACAAGCTGTCCACGGCACTGGGCTGGCGCGACATGGTGGGGCGCGGTTCCGGCGAGGCGTTCCAGCTGGAGCTGAGCGGCAACGGCGTGGTGTACGTCCAGGCCTCGGAGGAGAAGCTGTGAGCACCCCGGTGATCCACGACCCGACGACCCTTCCGTCGGACGACAACGTCAATCCGTACACCTTCTGCGTGGAGCTCAAGGGGAGCCAGTGGTTCCTGCAGAAGGGCAAGATGATCGCCTACTACGGGCGGATCGAGTTCAACGGCATCGGGCACGGCCGGCTCGACCGGCTGGTGCGGACGTCCTTCCACTCGCCGCTGCACGCGAGCGACTGGGTGGTGGCCGAGGGCAGCGGGAAGATGCTGCTGGCGGACCGGGCCTTCGACGTGAACTCGTACGACCTGGACGACGGCAATCTGACGATCCGCTCGGGGAACCTGCTGGCCTACCAGCCGACGCTGGCGCTGAAGCAGTCGATCGTGCCGGGGTTCGTGACGCTGATCGGCACGGGCAAGTTCGTGGCCGCGTCGAACGGCCCGGTGGTCTTCATGGAGCCGCCGATGCGGGTGGACCCGCAGGCGCTCGTCGGCTGGGCGGACTGCCCCTCGCCCTGTCACCACTACGACCACGGCTACATGACGGGCGTGATGGGCGGTGTCCGCGCGCTGACGGGCATCGGCGGGACCTCGGGCGAGGAGCACCAGTTCGAGTTCGTCGGCGCGGGCACGGTGCTGCTCCAGTCGACGGAGCTGCTGATGGCGGAGCGGGCGACCGGCGCGCCGCCGGCGCAGGCGGGTGTTCCGGGCGGGCACGGGGCGCCTGGTTCCGGCCAGGGGGCGCTGGGTTCGGTACCGCGCCTTCCCGGCCAGCTCGGCGACCTCCAGCGTCGCTTCGGCCTGTAGCCGGTAGTCTGCGGAGTGTGACGTCCTCGAACGTCTGCGCCGGACCAGGGGTGTCCGGCACATGACGCCCGGCGCGTGGTGCCCGGCGTCACACTCCCAGACTTCGTCAAGTATTCAACTTCTTAGGTAGAATCCATATATGGAGACCGAGACGGCCACCCCCTGGCTCACCGACGGCGAGCAGTGCGCCTGGCGCACGTTCCTGGACGTCCAGAGAATGCTGACGTACCAGCTGGAGCGGGACCTCCAGCCCTTCGGCCTGACGATGAACGACTACGAGATCCTGGTGAACCTCTCGGAGTCGGCGGAACGGCGGCTGCGCATGAGCGACCTCGCCGCCGCCACCCTCCAGTCGAAGAGCCGGCTCTCCCACCAGATCACCCGCATGGAGAACGCCGGCCTCGTACGCCGCGAGAACTGCGAGTCCGACCGCCGCGGGCTCTACGCCGTCCTGACCGACGACGGCATGGAGACCATGCGCAAGGTCGCCCCGCACCACGTCGAGTCGGTGCGCAAGCACTTCATCGACCAGCTCAGCGGCGAGGCCCTCGGCGACCTCCACGAGTCCCTCAAGCCGGTCGCCGAGCAGCTCCGCGGCCGCCGCGGCAAGCCGTGACCTGACATATCCGCGAAGGGCCTCCCCGGGTGACCGGGGAGGCCCTTCGCGCGCGTTCCGGACCTCAGTTTCCGGTCAGGCTCGCGACCAGCTCGTCGGCGGCCGCGTACGGGTCCAGGCCACCCGCCGTGATCCGCTCGGCCAGGGCGTCCAGGCGCCGGTCGCCGTGCAGGTCGCCGATCCGCTCGCGCAGGGCCGTCACCGCGATGGTCTCCACCTCGCGCGCGGCACGGGCCCGGCGGCGCTCCGCCAGGGCCCCGCGCTCCTCCATCCAGGCGCGGTGCTTCTCCAGCGCCTCCACGACCTCGTCGACGCCCTCGCCGCGCGACGCGACCGTCTTCACGATCGGCGGCCGCCAGTCGCCCGCCGCCCGCGCCTCGCCCAGGCCCAGCATGTGGTTGAGCTCGCGGGCGGTGGCGTCCGCGCCGTCCCGGTCGGCCTTGTTCACCACGTACACGTCGCCGATCTCCAGGATGCCCGCCTTCGCGGCCTGGATCCCGTCGCCCATGCCCGGCGCGAGCAGGACCACCGAGGTGTCGGCCTGGGAGGCGATCTCCACCTCCGACTGGCCGACGCCGACGGTCTCCACGAGGACCACCTCGCAGCCGGCCGCGTCCAGGACGCGAACGGCCTGCGGAGCGGACCAGGCGAGCCCGCCCAGGTGGCCGCGGGTCGCCATGGAGCGGATGTAGACGCCCGGGTCGGAGGCGTGCTCCGACATCCGGACCCGGTCACCGAGGAGCGCTCCCCCGCTGAAGGGCGAGGACGGGTCGACGGCGAGCACGCCGACCCGCTTGCCGGCCCGGCGGTACGCGGAGACCAGCGCGGACGTCGACGTGGACTTGCCCACGCCCGGCGAGCCGGTCAGCCCCACCACGTACGCGCCGCCGGTGAGCGGCGCGAGCGCCGCCATCACCTCGCGCAGCTGCGGGGACGCCCCCTCGACGAGCGAGATCAGCCGGGCCACGGCCCGCGGCCTGCCCTCCCGTGCCTGGGCGACGAGTTCGGGGACGTCCACCATCTGCGCTGCTCCTCGATCGGGTGCTTACTTGCCGTTGCCGGGCACGCGGACGATCAGCGCGTCACCCTGCCCGCCGCCGCCGCAGAGGGCCGCCGCGCCGACGCCGCCGCCGCGCCGCTTGAGCTCCAGGGCGAGGTGGAGCACGACGCGGGCGCCGGACATGCCGATGGGGTGGCCGAGGGCGATCGCGCCACCGTTGACGTTCACCTTCTCGGGTGTGACGCCGAGGTCCTTCATTGACTGGACGGCGACCGCGGCGAAGGCCTCGTTGATCTCGATCAGGTCGAGGTCGGAGACCTCCAGGCCCTCCTTCCCGAGGGCGTGCCGGATCGCGTTGGACGGCTGCGACTGGAGCGAGTTGTCCGGGCCGGCCACGTTGCCGTGGGCACCGATCTCGGCGATCCACTCCAGGCCCAGCTCCTCGGCCTTGGCCTTGCTCATCACGACGACCGCGGCGGCGCCGTCGGAGATCTGCGAGGAGGTGCCGGCGGTGATGGTGCCGTCCTTGGCGAAGGCCGGACGGAGCTTGCCGAGGGACTCGGCGGTGGTCTCCGCGCGGATGCCCTCGTCCTGGGAGAAGACGACCGGCTCGCCCTTGCGCTGCGGGATCTCGACCGGGGTGATCTCGGCCTCGAAGACGCCGTTCTTCTGGGCGGCGGCGGCGCGCTGGTGCGAGAGGGCGGCGATCTCGTCCTGCTCGGGGCGCCGGATGCCCAGACGGGTGTTGTGCTTCTCCGTGGACTCGCCCATGGCGATGCCCTCGAAGGAGTCGGTGAGGCCGTCGTACGCCATGGCGTCGAGCATCTCGATGGCGCCGTACTTGAAGCCCTCGCGGGACTTCGGCAGCAGGTGCGGGGCGTTGGTCATGGACTCCTGGCCGCCGGCGACGACGACGTCGAACTCGCCGGCGCGGATCAGCTGGTCGGCCAGCGCGATGGCGTCGAGACCCGACAGGCACACCTTGTTGATGGTGAGCGCGGGGACGTTCATCGGGATGCCGGCCTTGACGGCGGCCTGACGGGCGGGGATCTGACCGGCGCCCGCCTGGAGCACCTGGCCCATGATCACGTACTGCACCTGGTCGCCGCCGATGCCGGCCCGGTCGAGGGCCGCCTTGATGGCGAAGCCGCCGAGGTCGGCGCCCGAGAAGGACTTGAGCGAGCCGAGCAGGCGACCCATGGGCGTGCGGGCGCCCGCGACGATCACTGAGGTGGTACCGGTCGTTCCAGACATGAGGCACGGCCCCTAGGGATGAGAGGTGAACGAGGGTTTACCGCCAATGTACTGAGGCGCGCGGCGCCGGGTCATCGGCCGGACGGTGTGACGGCGCGCACGTTGCGTAACCATCCCCGCGGGGGTGCACTGGAGCCATGCTGACGCGTATCGACCACATCGGGATCGCCTGTTTCGACCTGGACAAGACCGTCGAGTTCTACCGTGCCACGTACGGTTTCGAGGTCTTCCACTCCGAGGTCAACGAAGAGCAGGGCGTCCGCGAGGCCATGCTCAAGATCAACGACACCTCGGACGGCGGGGCCTCCTACCTCCAGCTCCTGGAGCCCACCCGGGAGGACTCGGCGGTGGGCAAGTGGCTCGCCAAGAACGGCGAGGGCGTGCACCACATCGCCTTCGGCACGGCCGACGTCGACGGGGACGCCGAGGCCATCCGCTCCAAGGGCGTCCGGGTCCTCTACGACGAGCCGCGGATCGGCTCCATGGGCTCCCGGATCACCTTCCTCCACCCCAAGGACTGCCACGGCGTCCTCACGGAACTGGTCACCTCGGCGAAGCCGTCCGCTGACCACTCCTCAGCGGAGCACTGACCTCCGGATTCCTGGCCCGGTAGAGTGGGCGACTCCGGGCCGGGGCCGGTCGGGGCCGCTCCGTGCGGCACCGAAGACGGAATGTCGGGGTCGTCCGATCTGCCGCGATTCCCCGGGGGCCCGTCCTCGGCCGTGAGGGCGTGCTCGTAGGAGTTGCGATCAGGGTTGGGGTATCCCCTGCTCGAAGAGCTCGGGGAAGGATGGGACCGCGCAGTGCGGGGCTACGAACGCCAGGAGAGCCACCGAGCTGAAGACGACCATCTCGCCAGGTTCGAAGCCGAGATGGACCGGCTGAAGACCGAGCGCGAGAAGGCCGTCCAGCATGCCGAGGACCTCGGCTACCAGGTCGAGGTCTTGCGCGCCAAGCTCCACGAGGCGCGCCGCACCATCGCCTCCCGGCCCGCCTACGACAGCGCCGACATCGGCTACCAGGCCGAACAGATGCTGCGGAACGCACAGGCGCAGGCCGAGCAGCTCCGTCAGGACGCCGAGCGCGAACTGCGCGAGGCCCGCGCCCAGACCCAGCGCATCCTCCAGGAGCACGCCGAGCACCAGGCCCGACTCCAGGCCGAGCTGCACAACGAGGCCGTCCAGCGCCGCCAGCAGCTCGACCAGGAGCTCAACGAGCGCCGCCAGACCGTCGAGGCGCACGTCAACGAGAACGTCGCCTGGGCCGAACAGCTGCGCGCCCGCACGGAGTCCCAGGCCCGCCGCCTCATGGAGGAGTCCCGCGCGGAGGCCGAGCAGGCGCTCGCCGCCGCCCGCGCCGAGGCCACCCGGCTCGCCGAGGAGACCAGCCGCCGCGTCGGCGCCGAGGCGGAGTCCGCCCGCGCCGAGGCCGAAGCGATTCTGCTGCGCGCCCGCAAGGACGCCGAGCGGCTCCTGAGCGCCGCCTCCAGCCAGGCGCAGGAGGCCACCAGCCACGCCGAGCAGCTGCGTTCGACCACCGCCGCCGAGACCGACCAGGCCCGCCGGCAGGCCACCGAGCTCTCCCGCGCCGCCGAACAGCGCATGCAGGAGGCCGAGGAGAGGCTGCGGCTCGCCCGCGCCGAGGCCGAGAAGGCCCTCACCGAGGCCAAGGAGGCCGCCGCCCGGCAGCTCTCCTCCGCCGAGTCGGTCAACGAGCAGCGCACCCGCACCGCCAAGACCGAGATCGCCCGGCTCGTCGGCGAGGCCACCAAGGAGGCCGAGGCGCTCAAGGCGGAGGCCGAAGAGAAGCTCCGCGAGGCCTCCGCCGAGGCGGAGAGGCTCGTCACGGAGGCCGCCGAGAAGGCCGTCACCGCCGCCGCCGAGGACTCCGCCGCCGCGCTCGCCAAGGCCGCCCGCAGCGCCGAGGAGATCCTCACCAAGGCGTCCGAGGACGCCCGGGAGACCACCCGCAAGGCCGCCGAGGAGGCCGAGCGGGTCCGCCGCGACGCCGAGACCGAGGCGGACCGGCTGCGCGCCGAGGCCGGGGAGCAGGCCGACGAACTGCTCGGCTCGGCGAAGGACGACACCAAGGAGTACCGCGCCAAGACGGTCGAGCTCCAGGAGGAGGCCCGCCGGCTGCGCGGCGAGGCCGAGCAGCTGCGCGCCGAGGCCGTCGACGAGGGCGAGCGGATCCGCGGCGAGGCCCGGCGCGAGGCCCTCCAGCAGATCGAGGAGGCGGCCAGGACCGCCGAGGAGCTCCTCACCAAGGCCCGTACGGACGCCGACGAGCTGCGCACCAAGGCCGGTGCCGAGAGCGAGCGGGTCAAGTCGGAGGCGATGGAGCGCGCCCAGACGCTCCGCGCCCAGGCCGAGGAGACCCTGGAGCGCACCCGCGCCGAGGCCGAGCGGCTGCGCGCCGAGGCCGAGGAGCAGGCCGAGTCGGTGAAGGGGGCGGCCGAGGAGGCCGCCGCCGGGCTGCGCGCGGACGCCGAGCGGGCCGCCGAGGCGCGCCGCGCGGAGGCCGCCGAGGAGCTGACCCGGTTGCACGCCGACGCCGAGGCGAAGGTCGCGGCCGCCGGTGAGGAGCTCACCGACGCCCGGGCCGAGGGCGAGCGGATCCGGCGCGAGGCCGCCGAGGAGACCGAGCGGCTGCGGACCGAGGCCGCCGAGCGGATCCGGTCCCTCCGTGAGCAGGCCGAGCAGGAGGCCGAGCGGCTGCGCGCCGAGGCCGCGTCGGACGCTTCCACCACCCGTACCGAGGCCGAGGCCGCCGCCGTACGGCTCCGCACGGAGGCGTCCGAGGAGGCCGAGCGGCTGCGCTCGGAGGCCCAGGAGACCGCCGACCGGGTGCGGGCCGAGGCCGCCGCCGCCGCCGAGCGGGTGGCCGCCGAGGCCGCCGAGGCCCTGGCCGCCGCGCGGGACGAGGCCAACCGGCGCCGCCGGGAGGCCGAGGAGACCCTCGAGTCGGCCCGCTCCGAGGCCGGCCGGGAGCGCGAGCACGCCCGCGCGCAGTCCGAGGAGCTCCTGGCCGCCGCCCGCAAGCGGGTCGAGGAGGCGCAGACCGAGGCGCAGCGCCTGGTCGAGGAGGCGGACGCGCGGGCGACCGAGATGGTCACCGCCGCCGAACAGACCGCCCAGGAGGTGCGGGACTCGGTGGCCGGTCTGCGCGAGCAGGCCGAGGAGGAGATCGCCGGGCTGCGCAGCGCCGCCGAGCACGCGGCCGAGCGGACGCGCACCGAGGCGCAGGAGGAGGCGGACCGGGTCCGCACCGACGCGTACGAGGAGCGGGAGCGGGCGTCCGAGGACGCCGTCCGCACGCGGGCGCGTGCCCAGGAGGAGTCGGAGGCCGCGAAGGCGCTGGCGGAGCGGACGGTCGCGGACGCGCTCGCCGAGGCGGAGAAGCTGCGGACGGACACCGCCGAGTACGCGCAGCGGGTGCGGACCGAGGCGACGGACTCGCTGGCTTCGGCCGAGCAGGACGCCGCCCGTACGCGCGCGGACGCCCGGGAGGACGCGAACCGGATCCGTTCGGAGGCCGCCGGGCGCGCCGAGACGACGGTCGGCGAGGCGCGGGCGGAGGCGGAGCGGATCGCCGCCGAGGCGGAGCAGGCCCTGGACGAGGCCCGCAAGGCCGCCGACAAGCGCCGTTCGGACGCCGCCGAGCAGGCCGACGCCCTCATCGGCGAGGCCACCGCCGAGGCCGAGCGGATCGCGGCCGAGGCCGCCGAGCTGCGGGAGACGACCGAGCGCGACGCCCAGCGCCTCCGCGCGGAGGCCGAGCAGGTCAAGGCCGACGGGGTGGCGCAGGCGGAGGCCCTGCGGGCAGAGGCCCGCGCCGAGGGCGAGCAGGTCCTCGACGAGGCCCGCAAGGCGGCCGACAAGCGCCGTTCGGACGCGGCCGAGCAGGCCGACACCCTCATCGGCGAGGCCACCGCCGAAGCGGAGCGGCTCACCGCCGAGGCGGTCGAGCTCATGGAGACCACCGAGCAGGACGCCGCCCGCCTCCGCGCCGAGGCCGAGCAGGTCAAGGCCGACGGGGTGGCGCAGGCGGAGGCCCTGCGGGCAGAGGCCCGCGCCGAGGGCGAGCAGGTCCTCGACGAGGCCCGCAAGGCCGCCGACAAGCGCCGTTCGGACGCCGCCGAGCAGGCCGACACCCTCATCGGCGAGGCCACCGCCGAAGCCGAGCGGCTCACCGCCGAGGCGGTCGAGCTCATGGAGACCACCGAGCAGGACGCCGCCCGCCTCCGCGCCGAGGCCGAGCAGGTCAAGGCCGACGGCGAGGCGCACGCGCAGGCCCTGCGCAACGCCGCGCTGGCCGACGCCGAACAGATCCTGGACGAGGCCCGCAAGGCGGCCGACAAGCGCCGTTCGGACGCGGCCGGGCAGGCCGACGCCCTCGTCGGCGAGGCCACGGCCGAGGCCGAGCGGATCGTGAACGAGGCGGCCGAGCTGGCCGATTCGGTGGGTGCGGACGCCCGCGCCGAGGCGGGCAGGACCGTCGCGGCGGCCTCGGAGGAGGCCGAGCGGCTGCGCGCCGAGGGCGCCGAGGCGATCGCCGAGGCCCTGCGGGACGCCGAGCGGATCCGTACCGAGTCGGAGCGGGTGAAGGCCGAGGCCGCCGCGGCGGGCGAGCAGATGCGCGCGGAGGCCCGCGAGGAGGCGGACCGGACCCTCGACGAGGCCCGGAAGGCCGGGGCCCGGAAGCGTTCGGACGCGGCCGAGCAGGCCGACCAGCTCGTCGCCAAGGCCCAGGAGGAGGCGCTGCGCGCCACCACGGAGGCCGAGTCGCAGGCGGACACGATGGTGGGCGCGGCCCGCAAGGAGGCCGAGCGGATCGTCGCCGAGGCCACCGTCGAGGGCAACACGCTGGTGGAGAAGGCCCGTACGGACGCGGACGAGCTCCTGGTCGGGGCGCGCAGCGACGCGACGGCCATAAGGGAGCGGGCCGAGGAGCTGCGGGGCCGGATCGAGAGCGAGATCGAGGAGTTGCACGAGCGGGCGCGGCGCGAGACGGCCGAGCAGATGAAGACGGCCGGCGAGCGCGTCGACAAGCTGGTGAAGGCCGCGACCGAGCAGCGCGCCGAGGCGGAGGAGAAGGCGAAGGAGCTGGTCTCCGAGGCGACTTCGGAGGCGAGCAAGGTCCGGATCGCCGCGGTCCGCAAGGCGGACGCGCTCCTCAAGGAGGCCGCGCAGAAGAAGGCCTCGATCATCGCGGAGGCCGAGGCCGCGAAGGCGGAGGCCGAGCGGATCCGCGCGGAGGCCGAGGCCGAAGCGGAGAAGACGGTCCAGGAGGGTCAGCGCGAGCTGGAGGTGCTGACGCGCCGTCGCAAGGACATCAATGCCGAGATCTCCCGTGTCCAGGACGTGCTGGAGGCGTTGGAGTCTTTCGAGACCCCGTCGTCCGGAAAGGACGGGGTCAAGGCGGGTGCGTCGGCGGGTTCCACCCGGACGAGTGGCAAGTCCCAGGACGGCTAGCCACTCAAAAGGCTGGACATTCTCCAGATCAAACGGGCATACGCTCGATGACACGCCGCTTCGGCCCCTAGGATTCCCTCTAACACCTCACCGGTCTCATTCGACAGGAACCCCATGAGCGACACTTCCTCCCCCTTCGGCTTCGAGCTCGTGCGGCGCGGTTACGACCGCGGTCAGGTGGACGACCGCATTACCAAGCTCGTGGCCGACCGCGACAGCGCCCTGTCCCGCATCACCTCGCTGGAGAAGCGCATCGAGGAGCTCCACCTCGAGACGCAGAACGCCCAGGCACAGGTCACCGACGCCGAGCCGTCGTACGCGGGGCTCGGCGCCCGGGTCGAGAAGATCCTCCGGCTGGCCGAGGAGGAGGCGAAGGACCTGCGTGAGGAGGCCCGTCGCGCCGCCGAGCAGCACCGCGAGCTGGCCGAGTCGGCCGCCCAGCAGGTGCGCAACGACGCGGAGTCGTTCGCGGCCGAGCGCAAGGCGAAGGCCGAGGACGAGGGCGTCCGGATCGTCGAGAAGGCGCAGGGCGAGGCCAACTCGCTGCGTGCCGAGGCCCAGAAGGACGCGCAGTCGAAGCGCGAGGAGGCGGACGCCCTCTTCGAGGAGACCCGCGCCAAGGCCGCCCAGGCCGCCGCGGACTTCGAGACGAACCTGGCGAAGCGCCGCGAGCAGTCGGAGCGCGACCTGGCCTCGCGTCAGGCGAAGGCCGAGAAGCGCCTCGCGGAGATCGAGCACCGCGCCGAGCAGCTCCGCCTGGAGGCCGAGAAGCTGCGGACGGACGCGGAGCGCCGGGCCCGTCAGACGGTGGAGACCGCGCAGCGCCAGGCCGAGGACATCGTGGCCGACGCGAACGCCAAGGCCGACCGGATCCGTTCGGAATCGGAGCGCGAGCTCGCGGCGCTGACGAACCGCCGCGACTCGATCAACGCGCAGCTGACCAACGTCCGCGAGATGCTGGCGACGCTGACCGGTGCCGCGGTGGCGGCGGCCGGCTCCCCGATCGACGACGAGCGCACGGCCGGCGTCCCGGCCCAGCAGTCGCGGTAACGAGCCCGCGGCTCGTCCGAAAACCCCCCGTCATTCCGGTGGCGGGGGGTTTTGCGCGCCCGTAGGTTGGGACGCATGATCGAGCTTGAGGGCCTGACCAAGCGCTACGGGGCGAAGACGGCGGTCGACCACCTCTCCTTCCAGGTCCGCCCTGGTGTGGTCACCGGCTTCCTCGGGCCGAACGGGGCGGGCAAGTCGACGACGATGCGGATGATGCTCGACCTGGACAACCCGACGAGCGGGACGGTCCGGATCGACGGCAAGCACTACCGGGAGCTGGCGGAGCCGCTGAAGTACATCGGGGCGCTGCTCGACGCGAAGGCGATGCACGGCGGCCGTTCCGCCTACAACAACCTGCTGTGTCTGGCGCAGTCCAACCGCATCCCGGCGAGCCGGGTGGACGAGGTGCTGGACCTGGTGGGTCTGACGGCGGTCGCGAAGAAGAAGTCGAAGGGCTTCTCCCTCGGCATGGGGCAGCGGCTCGGGATCGCGTCGGCGCTCCTCGGAGATCCCGAGATCCTGATGTTCGACGAACCCGTCAATGGTCTGGACCCCGAGGGAATTCACTGGATCCGCAATCTGATGAAGGCGTTGGCGGCCGAGGGCCGGACGATCTTCGTTTCCAGCCATCTGATGAGTGAAATGGCGCTGACGGCGGATCACCTGATCGTGATCGGGCAGGGGAAACTGTTGGCCGACACCTCGATGGCGGATTTCATCCAGCAGAATTCCCGGAGTTATGTGCGGATGCGCTCGCCGCAGCAGGAACGCCTGCGGGACGTGCTCCGCGCGAACGGATTCGTCGTGGTCGAGGCCGGCGGCGGGACCCTGGAGGTGGACGGGGCGACGACGGAGAAGCTGGGCGAACTGGCCGCGGAGAACGGTCTGGTGCTGCACGAGCTGAGCGCGCAGCGCGCCTCCCTCGAAGAGGCGTTCATGCAGATGACGGCCGCTGCCGTGGAGTACCACGCGCAGGGCACCGATGTTCACAGCGGCGCCGCGGCGCCCGGCCCCCGCTGGGGCACGACCTCCGAGGGAGCCTGAACGATGGCGGTGGCATCCGCGGTACTGCAGTCCGAGTGGACCAAGATCCGGACGGTGTCGTCGACCGTCTGGACGCTGGCGAGCGCCCTCTTCGTCACGGTGGCGATGGGCGCGGCGCTGTGCGCCCTGACGAACGCCACCTTCGACGACATGAGGGAGGCCGAGAGGCTCACCTTCGACCCGACCCTGGTCAGCTTCTCCGGGATGATCCTGGGGCAGCTGGCGATGGTGGTCTTCGGCGTCCTGGTGGTGGGGACCGAGTACTCCTCCGGCATGATCCGCACCTCGCTGGCCGCCGTGCCGCAGCGCGCGACCTTCCTCTTCTCGAAGATCGCGGTCGCGGGCGGCCTCGCGCTCCTGGTGGGGCTCGCGACGAGCTTCCTCGCCTTCTTCCTGGGGCAGGCGCTGCTCGGCGGGCACCGGGCCTCCATCGGGGACGACGGGGTGCTGCGGGCGGTGGTCGGCGCCGGGCTCTACATGGGGCTGCTGGCGGTGTTCTCCATGGGCGTGGCGGCGATGCTGCGCTCGTCGATGCTGTCGCTCGGCATCCTGGTGCCCTTCCTCCTCCTGGTCTCGAACATCCTCTCGGCGGTGCCGAAGGCCAAGGAGGTGGCGCAGTACTTCCCCGACCAGGCCGGCTCGAAGGTCATGCGGGTCGTCCCCGACGCGATGAACTCGGAGGCGGCCCCGTACGGCCCGTGGGGCGGACTCGGGATCATGGTGCTCTGGGTGGTGGCGGCGCTCGGCGGCGGCTATCTGGTGCTGAAGGAGCGGGACGCCTGATTCCCCGGACTTGGCCGCAACCGTCAACGGCTGGATAAGCTCCTAGCTCATACGGGGGGCTCCGGCCGACGGCCGCCACGCCCCGACATGGATGCGACCGACCTGTCGATGGGGCTGGAGAATGATCGAGGCAGTCGGCCTGACGAAGCGCTACGGCGCCAAGACGGCCGTGTACAACCTTTCCTTCCAGGTGAGGCCCGGTGTCGTCACCGGATTCCTGGGGCCCAACGGGTCCGGCAAGTCGACGACCATGCGCATGATCCTGGGGCTCGACCGGCCCACCGCGGGTCACGTCACGATCGGCGGCCACCCCTTCCGGCAGCTGCCGAACGCGCCCCGGCAGGTCGGCGCGCTCCTCGACGCCAAGGCCGTGCACGGCGGCCGCAGCGCGCGCAGCCACCTGCTGTCGCTCGCGCAGCTGGCCGGCATTCCGGCGCAGCGCGTCGACGAGGTCCTCGGCGTGGTCGGTCTCCAGGACGTCGCCAAGCGGCGCTCGAAGGGCTTCTCGCTCGGCATGGGCCAGCGGCTCGGCATCGCGGCGGCGCTCCTGGGCGACCCGCAGGTGCTGCTCTTCGACGAGCCCGTCAACGGCCTGGACCCCGAGGGCATCCTCTGGGTGCGGAACCTGATGAAGAAGCTGGCCGCCGAGGGCCGCACGGTCTTCGTCTCCAGCCACCTCATGAGCGAGATGGCGCTGACGGCCGACCACCTGATCGTGATCGGCCGGGGGCAGCTGCTCGCGGACATGCCCGTCAAGGACTTCATCTCGGCGAACTCCGCCGACTTCGCCCGGGTGCGGACGCCGGGGACCGAGCCGGCGCAGCGGGAGAAGCTGACGTCGGTGCTCATGGAGGCCGGCGGCCAGGTGCTGTCGGAGCCGGACGGGGCGCTGCGCGTGACGGGCCTGCCCCTGCCGCGGATCAGCGACCTCGCGCACGACGCGGACGTGCGGCTCTGGGAGCTGTCCCCGCACCAGGCCTCCCTGGAGGAGGCGTACATGCGGCTGACGCAGGGTGCCGTGGACTACCGCTCCACCGACGACCGCCTCGCCCACCTCCAGCCGCCGGTGCAGCCCGGGCAGCCGGGGTACGGGATGCCGCCGCAGCCGCCGGTCCAGGACGTGCCGCAGCAGGGGTGGTACGCCCCGCCGCCGCCCGGACGGAACCCGTACGGCGCGGCCCCGCAGGCCCCCGCGCAGAACCCGTACGCCGGGGCCCCGCAGGCTCCCGCGTCGGGTCCGCAGGCCCCCGCGCCTGGTCCGTACGCCCCTCCGGCCGCCCCGCAGCCGGGTCTCCCGCAGCCGAGCGACGACACCTCGAAGGACGTCCGATGACCGCCCCCGCCCACCACCACGCCCCGGCTCCGCACTCCTACGTCTCGCCCATCCCGGTCCGCGCCGCGCACCTCGGTGACGCGCTCGCCTCCGAGTGGACGAAGATCCGCTCGGTGCGTTCGACGATGTGGACGCTGGGGGTGATGATCCTGCTGATGGTCGGCATCGGGATCGGCGTCGCCGCCATCGCCGCGGCCTCCGAGGCCCCGATGGGCGAGGAGTCCGCGCTCGGCTTCGGCTTCTTCGGCATGCTGCCGGCCTCGATCTGCGTGATCACGCTGGGCGTCCTGACGATCGCCTCCGAGTACGGCACGGGCATGATCCGGACGACCCTGACGGCCTGCCCGAGCCGGGGCCGGGTGCTCACGGCGAAGGCGATCGTCTTCTTCCTGCTGGTCTTCGCGCTCACCACCGTCGTCACGACGCTCGTGGCGGTGGCCCAGGTCGCCATGGTGGACGCGGGCGAGCCGACGACCTCCGAATGGCTGCGGGCGACGGTGGGAGCGGGCGCCTATCTGGCGGCGCTCGGGCTGCTCTCGATGGCGGTCGGCACGCTCATCCGGCACTCGGCCGGGGCGATCACCGTGATGATCGGCCTGCTGCTGCTGCCGCTGGTGGCGGCCCTGTTCATGTTCAACCAGACGCTGCAGTCGGTGCAGAAGTTCCTGTTCACCTACGCGATCCCCTCGCAGATGATCTCGCTCTACAGCGAGCGTCCCCCGTTCGGCGACTCGGGTCCGGCGGGCTGGGAGCCGCTGCTGATCATGGCGGCGGTCGCGGCGGCGGCGCTGGGCGGCGCGTACGCCCTGCTGAACGCCCGGGACGTGTGAGGGGACGCGCAGGGGCTAGTACCTCGGCGCGTTGCGGGACCGCTGCACCCTGCTGGTGCGGCGGTCCTTCGCGTTCCAGCAGGCCTTGTGCCAGTGGCGGCGGTCGTCCACCCCGCCCCACTCCGGCCAGGCGACCACGTGCGGGGCGCCGGACGGAATCTCCTGGTCGCAGCCCGGGCAGCGGTAGCGCTTGCCGGGTGCGCTCGCCCCGGCGACGAGCCGGACGTACCACTCCTCGCCCTGCCAGGTCTCGGTGCGCTGCGCGCCGCCGTACCGGTCGCCGTGGTCGCCCTGCTGCACGGGCTTCTCGCCGCCTCGGGAACGGTTGTGACGCGGGGACACGGGCACACCTCACGGGGTCGGGGAACACGGACCGTTCCCTCCAGCCTACGGGCCGCCACGCGGTGCCCCGGGCCCCGCCCGGGAGGGCTTAGCCGAAAATCGCAAGAACTTCATGAACGGCCGTTGCCTTTGGCACGTGTCAGACGTTGATGCCAGTGCGAGGGGAGATACGCGTCGGCCGCAAGGAGGCAGAAGGCGATGCGCGTGGGTACGTTCGTTCTGGCAGCCCAGTTCCCGGGCCAGGGCCAGGGTGAGGCACTGCACCGGGCGGTGCGGACCGCCGAGGTGGCGGAGGAGGAGGGGCTCGACTCCGTCTGGCTGGCCGAGCACCACTTCGTGCCGTACGGGGTCTGCCCCTCGGCCGTGACGCTGGCCGCGCTGCTCCTCGGCCGCACCCGGCGGCTCCGGGTCGGCACGGCGGTGAGCGTGCTGCCGACCGTCCACCCGGTCGCCCTCGGCGAGCAGGCGGCGCTGCTGCACCTCACCTCGGGCGGCCGGTTCACCCTGGGGGTGGGCCGGGGCGGGCCCTGGGTGGACCTGGAGGTCTTCGGCTCGGGCCTGGCGGCGTACGAGAAGGGGTTCCCCGAATCGCTCGACCTGCTGCTGCGCTGGCTCACCGAGCCGCGCGTCGGCGCCGAGGGTGAGCGATTCGCTTTCCGCGAGGTTCCCGTGGTGCCCCGCCCCGACGAGCTGCTCGGCGGCGCGGCCGCCCCCGAGGTGGTGGTGGCCTGCACCTCGCCGAAGAGCGTCCGGCTCGCGGCGGAGCGCGGCCTGCCGATGCTGCTCGGCATGCACTGCGGCGACGAGGACAAGGCCGAGATGGTCGCGGCCTGGGCGCGGTGCGCGCGGGAGGCCGGGCGGGACCCGGACGAGATCGCGCGGATCGGCGCCGACCACGTCTCGGCGGGGGTGGCCCAGCTCGCGGACCGGGGCGCGGACGCGGCGGAGGCACTGGTCAAGGCGATGCCGGGCTGGCTGAAGCAGGGGCTCGACGCGCACGTGACGGTGGACGGCCGGCACCGGGCGATGCGGGACCCCGTGGCGTACACGGAGCTGCTGTGCGGACTGCACCCGGTGGGCACGCCCCGGCGGGCGGCGGACCGGCTCGCGGCGACCGCGGAGCGTACGGGCATCACGCGCTTCGCCCTCCTCGCGGAGGGCTCGGGCGACCTCGCGGCGACCGAGGAGAACGTCCGGCGCCTGGGCGCGGAGGTCCTGCCGCTCCTGGTGTGAGGGCCCTCACGGGAGCGGTGCTGACTGTGCTGCCGCTTCCGCGCTCCTCGGCGGCGATGCGCGTCGGCTCGCATCGATCGCGTTCTCCCGCGGTGCGGAGCGGCAGCACCATGTCTCAGCAGTCGCGCAGTTCCGGCGACTGGTTCAGCAGCTGTCCCCGTACGGACGTGAAGCGGGCGAGTCGCTCGTCCACCGACGGGTCCAGTGGGAAGACCGCCACGCGGTGGCAGTTCTGGAAGGCGAGGCGCACCCCGAAGTGCCGCTGCAGCGCGCCGCGAATGGCATCGCTCGCGAGTGCGCGCAGCAGCTGACCACGTGCCTGCTCATTCGGCGGCGGCGTCTGGTTGTCGGCGAACTCTCCGCCGTCGACCTTCAGCTGTGCCACCAGAGAACTGATCATCTCCCATGCGTAGGGCAGGGAGGTCCGGACGCAGTCGACGAAGTCGGCTTCGTCGACCTCGCCTCGCTCGGCCTGTTCCAACAGGGCCGGTGAGACGTCGAGCGACATGGGTTCTCCTCTCGCGACCCCGCGGACGGGGTCTTGCGGGCAGGGGTGAAGGCCGGCCGTGCGCCACGCAGCGTGCACGGACGACGACCTCCAGCTTCCACGGTAAGCGCGCGGTCCGGGCGACACCAGAAGAATGGGCGTACAACCGGCTGATAACCGACGGGTGTTCGGCTCACGAGGACCCCCACGCGCCGTCGGGGCGATGCCCGAATCGCGCGGAAGAGCGCCCGTCTTGTAGCGTTGCCGACCATGCGTCTCGTCATTGCCCGTTGTTCCGTGGACTACGCGGGCCGGCTCACCGCCCACCTGCCCTCCGCACCCCGTCTGATCCTGGTCAAGGCAGACGGCAGCGTCTCCATCCACGCGGACGACCGGGCGTACAAACCGCTCAACTGGATGTCCCCGCCGTGCACGCTGAAGGAAGGTGCCGACGGCGAGGCGGGCATCTGGACCGTGATCAACAAAGCGGGCGAGAAACTGATCATCACGATGGAGGAGGTCCTCCACGACTCCTCGCACGAACTGGGCGTCGACCCGGGCCTCATCAAGGACGGCGTCGAGGCGCACCTCCAGGAGCTGCTCGCCGACCGCATCGAGACCCTCGGCGAGGGCTACACCCTGATCCGCCGCGAGTACCCGACCGCGATCGGCCCCGTGGACATCCTGTGCCGGGACGGCGACGGCGGGACGATCGCGGTGGAGATCAAGCGGCGCGGCGAGATCGACGGCGTCGAGCAGCTGACCCGCTACCTGGAGCTGCTCAACCGCGACCCGCACCTCGCGCCGGTGAAGGGCGTCTTCGCTGCCCAGGAGATCAAGCCGCAGGCACGGGTCCTCGCGACGGACCGCGGGATCGGCTGCGTGGTCCTCGACTACGACGCGCTGCGCGGCATCGAGGACGACAAGCTGCGGCTGTTCTAGCGGCGGCGGGAGTACGAAGCACGGGGACGGCCCCGGGTGCGGTGAGCGCGCCCGGGGCCGTCGTCGTGTCCGTACGGGGTCAGGCCGGCGGCTCCGAGTCGGCGGTGGTGCCGGAGGTGGAGGGGGCGCCGAGGGTGGTGGTCTCGCCGGTCGCGGGAGGTGCGGTCGTCGTCGGCGGGGCCGTCGTGGTCGGCGGGGCCGTCGTGGTCGGCTCGGTCGTCGTCGGCGCGGGGGTGGTCGACGGCGGCTTCGGTGACGTGGTCGTCGGGCGCGGCCCGCCCGTCGCGGTGGGGGCCGTCGTCGTCGTTCCCCCGGTGGGCTGCTTCGTCCCGGTGGGGGACGTCGTCGCCGTCGGACTGTCCGAAGGAGAGGGCGAGCCCGGGTCCGACGGGTCCGTCGACGCGGACGGCGGCGTGCTGCCCGGGCCCGACGGACTCGGGGAGCCCGAGCGGGTCGCCGCGCCCGTCTCGGCCGGGCCGGTCTCGCCGTCGGCCGGCGGCTCCTCCTCGTCGAGGCCGTCTTCGGTGCCGCTCTCGTTCGTGGTGCTGTCGGAGGTGACGCGGTCGGTGGCGGGGTTCTCGCCGTTGCCCGAGGTGGCGCCGAGGGTGACGACGGTGCCGAGGACGGCGACGAGGAGCGCACCGGCTCCGACGGCGACGAGGTTGCGGCGGGCGCCGCTGAGGATGCCGCCCGCGAGGCCGGGGCGGCGGCCGTCGGCGTCGGGGTGGGTGAGGACCGTCGGGGCCCCGTCGGCGAAGGCGGGGAAGGCGGGGGTCGGGGCCGCCGCCGGGGTCCGGGCGGGTCCGCCCGGCAGCGGGGCCGTGACGGGCTCCGGTCTCGCGGGGCGGGCGGCGGGGCCGCGCAGGGCGGGGGTGCCGCGCGGCGGGGAGACGGGTTCGTCGGCGCGCGGCGCGATCGCGGCGGGGTGCTCTCCGGAGAGGTCGGAGACGAGCGCGAGCGCCCGGCGGCCGGCGACGGTGCCGCGCTTGTCGGCGAGCACCCCGCGCATGCCGATGGAGGCCTCCAGCTCGGCGCGGGCGCGTTCCAGGTTTCCGGCGCAGATCGCGAGGACGCCGAGCTCGTGGTGGAAGTAGGCCTCTTCGGCGACGTCGCCGGTGAGCCGGGCGGCTTCCTGACCGGCCCGCAGGGCGCGCTCCCAGGCGCCCCAGTGCAGTCCGGCGGCGAAGGCGGGGGCGGCGGCGCGGGCGAGGAGGACGGCGGTGGCGCGGTGTTCGGCGGCGGGTTCGCCGGTGCCGGGGATCAGCGCGGTGAGGGCGGCGAGCAGGGCGTCGGCCTCGGCGGCGGCCCGTTCGGGGGTGACGGAGGGGTGGCCCGCCCACCAGGCGTAGTGCTGGGCGAGGGTGTGAACGCGGTCGGCGGCCCCGTGGTCGTAGCCGTGGGCGAGGAGCTGGGTGAGGACGCCGGCGGCGAGCCGGTAGCGGGGACCGGCCGGGGAGAGCAGTCCGCAGGCCATGAGTTCGCCGAGGGCGGCGTCGGCGTGGGTGTCGCCGACGAGGGCGGGGAGGTGGGCCTGGTGGGGGACCTCGCCGCCGAGGGCGACGGCGAAGCGCAGGGCGGACTGGGCGGCGCGGCTGAGGCGGGAGGCGAGGAGGGCGGCGGGCGCGGCGCCCTCGCCGAGGCTGGGCAGCGGTATCTCGCGCAGCTCGACGTCGGGGTCGTCGATGCCGTCGAAGGCCGCCGCCGCGGCGGGGCCGGTGGGGCCGAAGGCTTCTTCGAGGGCGCCGAAGGCGTCGAACTCGGCGGGGGTGACGCGCAGCCGGTCGCGCTGCCGGAGCAGGGCACCGGCCTGGACGAAGCGGAGCGGGAGGCCTTCGGACTCGAACCACAGGTCGCCGGCCCAGTTGGCCTCCTCCTCGGTGAGGGCGCGGCCGACGGCGCTCTCCAGGAGTTCGAGGGCGGCGGCGCGGCCGAGGCCGGCGAGGAGGACCTCCTCGACGTGGGCGTCGGCGGAGGGGGCGGGCGTCTCGGGGCCCGCGGCGAGGAGGAAGGCGCACTCGGGGGCGGCGGCGAGGAGCTCGTCGAGGGCGGCGCCGCCGAACTCCAGGTCGTCGACGACGACCACGGCGCCGATGTCACGGACCCGGTCGAGCAGGGCGGCCCGGTCGGGGCGCTGGTCGGGGGCGTGCCGGACGGCCGCGAAGAGCTCGCGGAGGAGTGCGGTGGGCGTGCGGTGGCGGCCGGAGAGGCGGACGACCCCGTCGGGGGCGAGGTCGGCGCAGTCGGCGGCGACGGCGTCGAGGAGGGCGGTGCGTCCGGAGCCGGGGGAGCCGATCAGGCGGGCGCAGCGGCCCTGGCGGAGGATGCCGGCGAGCCGCTCGCGCTCCTCCTGGCGTTCGAGGAAGGGCAGCTCGGGTGCGGGAGGGCCGGGCGGGACGGGCGGGGCGACGGCGCGGGCGGCCTCGGCGCGCTCCTCGGGGGTGCGGGGGCGGGGGGCCGCCGGTTCCCGGCCGGGCGGGCAGGGTTCGATCTCGCTGCCGTCGACGGGGTTGACGGTGAGGAGCAGTTCGCCGGAGACGAGCCGGACGACACGGGCGCGCGCGGGCGTCGGCACGGGCGCCGGCGCGGGCATGCCTCGGCCCTGGTGGGCCTCCTCGCCCTCGGTGTCGTGACCGTACTCCTCCGACCCAGGGTTGATCGGGTCCATGGTCCTAGCCCCCAAGAAGCGGTGTCCGGTGCCCGCCGGTGGGTCCGCCCCATGTGCAGGCGGGTCCGTCAATGTGCGGGCGACCGAACCCTAGACCGTGGTCAGCGGCTCGGGAACATCCGGGGTGCTCCCGAGACCAAGACGTCACGGTCTTGTGAGGATTGCGCGTGACGCCTGGTTCGCACGGCTGCTTCACGGGCGGCGGGGCCGGGACGGGTCACACGCGGGGAAGGGATTCCAGGGCGAGGCCGCCCTCGATGGCGAGGATGCGGTGGAGCCGGGTGGCGACGAGGAGCCGCTGCATCTGGGGCGGCACCCCGCGCAGGACGAGGCGCCGGCCGCAGCGGCCGGCCCTCCGGTGGGCGCCCATGATGACGCCGAGTCCGGTGGCGTCCCAGGAGTCGAGGCCGGTCAGGTCGAGCACCAGGTCGCCGACTCCGTCGTCGACGGCCGAGTGCAGGACCGTACGGGCGTCCGCCGCGCTGCGGACGTCGAGGCGGCCCCCGACGACCAGCTCGACGTGGTCGCCCCTGATGTGCATATGCGCTCCCCGAGAGTGCTCCGTCTTCGCAACAACTGACTGCCGCACCGGCAGATACGTTGCGCCTTGTCAGCGAACCGATACCGAAATTCACCCCACGGAGTGAGGCGGGACGGCGGGCCGGACTCAGTACTTGTAGAAGCCCTGCCCGCTCTTGCGACCGATGTCACCCGCATCCACCATCCGGCGCATCAGCTCCGGCGGCGCGAACTTCTCGTCCTGGGACTCGGTGTAGATGTTGTTGGCGGCGTTCACCAGGATGTCGATGCCGGTGAGGTCGGCGGTGGCGAGCGGGCCCATGGCGTGGCCGAAGCCGAGCCTGCAGGCGATGTCGATGTCCTCAGCGGTGGCGACGCCCGACTCGTGGAGCTTGGCGGCCTCGACGACGAGGGCCGAGATGAGGCGGGTGGTGACGAAGCCGGCGACGTCGCGGTTGACGACGATGCAGGTCTTGCCGACGGACTCGGCGAACGCGCGGGCGGTGGCGAGGGTCTCGTCGCTCGTCTTGTAGCCGCGGACCAGCTCGACGAGCTGCATCATCGGCACGGGCGAGAAGAAGTGGACGCCGACGACGGCCTCGGGGCGCTCGGTCACCGCGGCGATCTTGGTGATCGGGATCGCGGAGGTGTTGGAGGCGAGGACGGCGCCGTCCTTCGCGATCTTGTCGAGCGAGCGGAAGATCTCGTGCTTGACGTCGAGGTTCTCGAAGACGGCCTCGACGACGACGTCCGCGTCGGCGACGGCGTCGAGCTCGGTGGTGGCGGTGATCCGGCCGAGGGCGGCCTCGGCGTCCTCCGCGGCGAGCTTGCCCTTGGCGACGAACTTGTCGTACGACGCCTTGATGCCGTCGGTGCCGCGGGTCAGGGCGGCGTCGGTGACGTCACGCAGGACGACGTCCCAGCCCGCCTGTGCCGAGACCTGCGCGATGCCGGACCCCATGAGTCCGGCCCCGATGACGGCGAGCTTCCTGGCCACGATGTTCCACCCCTTTAACGCCTGTTCACTTCTGGCTCTCCGGCGGAGATTAGCGGTCGCGGGCCGCCATGTGACCGTGAAGTAATGCGCGTCACGCCCTCTTTGACGGACGTCACACCCGCGACACCCCCCGCGCGGCCGGAGGAGGGCTCAGCCCTGGCGCACGGCGTACGTCAGGACCTTCTCGCCCAGCAGCTCCTCGATCTCGTCGAGGAGGTCGAGGGCCTCGCGGGAGACGGTGGTCGCCTTCCGTCCGGCGGTCATCCCGTCGCTGATGAACTCGACGACGGCGTCCTGGATCCAGGCGATCTGGCCGCCCACGAGCAGGGGCATGGGGTCGTCGGGGCCGGTGCCGACCTCCTCGCGCAGGGCGGCGACGGTGGTCCGGCGGACCTCCTGCTGGAGGGTCATGAGCCGGGCCTGGAGGGTGGGGGCCTCGTCGATCACCCGCATGAAGTCGGCGTAGCCGTCCATCAGTCCGTAGGCGGGCGAGACGGCGGTGACGTGGCCGCGGATCTCGCGGAGCACGGCCTGGGCGGCGGACTCCCCCGCGTCGCGGCCGCGGATCATCCGGGCGAGGCGGTGGGTGACGCCCTCCATCCGGTCGAGGAAGAGGTCCTCCTTGGCCGGGAAGTAGTTGTAGACGGTGTTGACGGAGACGTCGGAGGCCTCCGCGATCTCCGCCACCGTCACGGCCTGGAAGCCGCGCTCCAGGAAGAGCCCGGTCGCGATGTCCGAGATCCGCTGTTTCGTCTGGCGCTTCTTGCGCTCCCTGAGCCCTTCAGCCATGGCGTCATCCTAGGTGGCCTGAAATTTTGGATACATTGCAAATTTCCAGTCACTCTGTTTTTGTAGTCACCATGGCAATCATCAGCACGTCCGGGCTCTCCCGGACCTTCCGGACGAAACAGGGCGAGGTGTACGCGGTCCGGGGCATCGACCTCACGGTGCGGGCAGGCGAGATCCTCGGTTTCCTCGGGCCCAACGGCGCCGGCAAGTCCACGACCCTGCGGATGCTCAGCACCCTGCTGCCGCCCACCGGCGGCGCCGCCACCGTCTGCGGCCACGACCTGCTGCGGGACCCCGTGGCGGTGCGGCGGAAGATCGGGTACGTCGCCCAGGCCGGCGGCCTCGACCCGCAGGAGACCGTCCGTTCCGAACTGATCGTCCAAGGAAGGCTCTACGGTCTCCCCCGGCCCGAGGCCGCGGCCCGCGCCGCCGAACTCGCCCGCGACCTCGACCTCACCGAGCTCCTCGACCGGAGCACCGCCGCGCTCTCCGGCGGTCAGCGGCGCCGGCTCGACCTCGCGCTCGGCCTGACCCACCGCCCCGCGCTGCTCTTCCTCGACGAGCCGACCACCGGTCTCGACCCGGGCAGCCGGGCCGCCCTCTGGGCGCTCGTCCGACGGCTGCGCGACGACCACGGCACCACCGTCGTCCTCACCACCCACTACCTCGACGAGGCGGACGCCCTCGCCGAACGGCTGGTGATCATCGACGGGGGCGTCGTCGCCGCCGAGGGCTCTCCCGCCGCGCTCAAGGCCGAGCACGGCGTGGACACCCTCCAGGACGCCTTCCTCTCCGTCACCGGGCGCGGCCCCGCGCCCGTCGACACCACGCCCGTCGCCGTCCACTAGCCGTCCGGGAGTCCCCACGATGCTTCTCCACGACACCGCGGTCCTCTTCGGCCGCTACGTCCGGCAGACCCTGCGTTCGCCGTTCCAGATCTTCTTCGGCGCGCTGATGCCGCTGCTCTACCTGTTCTTCTTCGGCCCGCTGCTGACCGGGCTGCCGCTCGGCCGCGCGGGCGACTCCTGGCAGGTCCTCGTGCCGGGACTGCTGCTCCAGCTCGGCCTCTTCGGTGCCTCGTTCGCGGGATTCGCCGTCATCATGGAGAAGAACTGGGGCGTCCTCGAACGGATGCGGGTCACCCCGGTCAGCCGCCTCGCGCTGCTCCTCGGCCGGACCCTGCGGGACACCGTCCTCTTCCTCTTCCAGGCCGTCCTGCTCGTCCTCGCCGCCCTGCTCATGGGCCTGCGGGCGCCGCTCACCGGAATCCTCATCGGCTTCGGCTTCGTCGCCCTGCTCACCTTCTCGCTCGCCTCGCTGTCGCACGTGCTCGCGCTGCGGCTGCCCAGCCCGCAGGAGTTCGGTCCGGCGATCAACACCCTGGCCATGCCCGCGATGCTGCTGTCCGGCCTGATGCTGCCGATGGCCCTGGCGCCCGGCTGGCTCGACGTCCTGTCGCACTTCGTGCCGTTCCGCTATCTGGTGGACGCGGTACGGGACGCGTACACCGGCCACTACGCGACCGCCACGATGCTGTACGGCGTCCTCGCCGCGGCCGGGCTCACGGTGGTCGCCGTGACGGTCGGCACACGGACGTTCCGGAGCGCCGGTGCCTCACTAGGCTGACGGCATGGTCAATCTGACGCGCATCTACACCCGTACCGGCGACAAGGGCACCACGGCGCTCGGCGACATGAGCCGGACCGCCAAGACGGATCTGCGGATCTCGGCCTACGCCGACGCCAACGAGGCCAACGCCGCCATCGGGACGGCCATCGCCCTCGGGCAGCTCGACGAGGACGTCGTGAAGGTCCTCGTCCGGATCCAGAACGACCTCTTCGACGTGGGCGCCGACCTCTGCACGCCGGTGGTGGAGAACCCCGAGTACCCGCCGCTGCGCGTCGAGCAGGCGTACGTCGACAAGCTGGAGGCCGACTGCGACCGCTTCCTGGAGCGGCTCGACAAGCTGCGCTCCTTCATCCTGCCGGGCGGCACGCCCGGCGCGGCCCTGCTGCACCAGGCGTGCACGGTGGTGCGCCGGGCGGAGCGCTCCACCTGGGCGGCCCTGGAGGCGCACGGCGAGACGATGAACGCCCTGACCGCGACCTACCTCAACCGGCTATCGGACCTGCTCTTCATCCTGGCCCGGACGGCGAACAAGGAGGTCGGGGACGTGCTCTGGGTCCCGGGCGGGGACCGCTGAACCGGCGGCCGGGTCCTCCTTCCGCCAGACGAGGTAGCTGAGCGCGATCAGACCGTGGATGCCGACGGCCCGCCAGGCGCCGTACATCCAGCTCCGCAGGCCGTCGGTGTTCCCGTCGTCACCGACGTAGGCCGCGGCGAGGAGGAGCAGGACGGTGGCGACGGCGCCGCCGACGAGCGAGCCCAGCCAGATCCCACCCTCGTGGCGGGCGCGCGCCGTCCCGTACTTCGGGGGCCTCGGGGGCGGCGGGCCGCCGCCGAGGCGGTGGGCGGCGTGGCCGTCGAGCCACTTCACGGTGCGGTGGCCGTGGCCGACGGTGTAGCCGATGTACAGCGCGGCGAGGCCGTGCTTCCCGCTGGGGTCGGCGCCGTTCTTGAGGTCGATCGCCGTGACGACGAGGAGCACGACCTCCAGGAGCGGCTCGCCCAGCAGCAGCGCCATGCCCGTCCGGGGCATCCTCAGGAGATAGCGGGTGGCGAGGCCGGCGGCCAGCAGGACCCAGAAGCCGACCTCGCAGAGCACGATCAGCGTGACGATCACGGCGGTTCCCCTTTCGGTCCCCTCCAGCGTCCCGTGGGGTCCGGCCCGTTTCCTCGTCGTCGGTGACGAAGTCCGTCTCCATCCTTCGGCGGAGGGCGGCACGCGCACGGATCGGCCCCGACGAGGAGGTTCGCGCGCACGGGGGCGTGTTGGATGGGTGCGTGACGCTCCCCCGCCCGCACCCTCACGACCTGCTCATCGCCGTCGCCGGATTCGCCGTCGGGCTGCTCCTGTGGTCCTTCGGGCTCCACACGACCGGCGACCGCGTGTTCGACCAGCAAGGGGCCGCGCTCGTCCCGCTGACCGTGATGGCCGCCGTGGAGGCCCTGCGTCGCACCCTGCCGCAGACGGCCCTGTCCGTGGGCACGGTCGCGATCGTGGCGGACCAGTTCACCCACGGGAACCTCGTCACCGTCCTCATGTTCACGGACGTCGTCTACGCGGCGGTGGTGTACGGCTCCCCCTCCTCTGCCCGGCGCGTCCCCTACAGCACCGGCCTGGTCACCGTCGGCGTCACGGTCGGCTTCCTGGTCTGGTGGCAGAACGCGTACGCGCTGCTCGTCGGCGTGATCACCGGCATGATCTCGTTCCTGCCGGCCGTCACCGGTGCGATCGTCCGCAACCACCGCGAGGCGGCGGACGCGGCCAGGCTGCGGGCCGAACAGACGGCGCTGCTCGCCGAGATGGACCGGGCGCAGGCGGTGGTGGCCGAGCGGGCCCGGATGGCGCGCGAGCTGCACGACATGGTCGCGAACCACCTCTCGGCGATCGCGATCCACTCCACGGCGGCGCTCTCCCTCGACGAACCGGACACCACCCGGCGGGCGTTGACGGTGATCCGGGAGAACAGCGTGGCGGGCCTCGCCGAGATGCGGCGGCTCATCGGACTGCTGCGGGACAGCGGCGGGGAGTCGGAGCCGGGGGCGGTGCCGAGTCTCGACGCCCTGGACTCGCTGCTCGCGCGGGCCCGGACGAACGGCTCGGCGGGCGGCCTGGAGTTCGTCCTGGAGGACACCCGTCCCCCGGGCGGTTCCCTGCCGGCGCCGGTGGAGCTGGCCGCGTACCGGATCGTCCAGGAGTCGCTGACCAACGCGGTCAAGCACGCCGCCCCCGGTACGGTCAGGGTGCGGGTCGGCCGGTCCGGCGGGGCGCTGACGGTGACGGTGGACTCGCCGTACGGGCGGCGGCCGGGGCCGGGCGCGCCCGGCACGGGTTCGGGTCTGGTGGGCATGCGGGAGCGCACGGAGCTGCTCGGCGGGGAGTTCCGCGCAGCGGCCTCGGGGGCGGTCTGGCAGGTGCGGGCGGTGCTGCCCGCGGAGGAGGGGGCGGGGAACGCATGACGGTCCGGGTGGTCGTGGCGGAGGACCAGTCCGCGGTGCGGGCGGGACTCGTGCTGATCCTGGGCAGCGCGCCGGACATCGAGGTGGTCGGCGAGGCGGCGGACGGCGAGCGGGCGGTGGAGCTGGCCCGCGAGCTGCGGCCGGACCTGGTCCTGATGGACGTGCAGATGCCCCGGACGGACGGGGTGACCGCGACCCGGCTGGTGGTGTCGGAGGGCCTCGCCGATGTGCTCGTCCTGACGACGTTCGACCTGGACGAGTACGTCTTCGGGGCGCTTCGGGCCGGGGCCTCGGGCTTCCTGCTGAAGGACACGGACGCGAAGGACCTGATCACGGCGGTGCGGACGGTGGCGCGCGGCGAGGGCCTGATCGCCCCGGCGGTGACGCGGCGGCTGATCGCGGAGTTCGCGGCCCCGAGCCGTCCGGTGGCGGACTCCGCCGTGCTGGACGCGCTGACGCCCCGGGAGCGGGAGGTGCTGTCCGCGCTGGGGCTCGGCCTGTCGAACGCGGAGATCGCGGTCCGTCTCGACATGGCGGAGGCGACGGCGAAGACGCACGTCAGCAAGGTGCTCGGAAAGCTGGAGCTGCGGAGCAGGGTCCAAGCGGCCGTCTTGGCACAGGAGTTGGGGGTTTAGCAGTTCTTTGCCGACGCTGGTCTGGACCTCTTGACGATTGGTCCAGACCTTCCTACGCTCGCGGGGCGCGCGCATCTTCACGGACCACCCCCACCTTGTCCGTCCGCAACTTGAGGAGCACCGTTGAGCACTCAAGCACCGACGCGCAGAGCAGGGTTCAGACACCGGACCGCCGCCGGACTGACCGCCCTGATCCTGCCGCTGGCCGCCATGATCGGCCTCGCCTCCCCCGCCGAAGCCGCCGCCTCGGCCACCGCGACCTACGCCAAGCCCCAGGACTGGGGCACCGGCTTCGAGGGCAGGTGGACGGTGAAGAACACCGGCACCACCACCCTCTCCTCCTGGACCGTCGAGTGGGACTACCCCTCCGGCACCGCCGTCACCTCCGCCTGGGACGCCACCGTCACCGGCTCCGGCACCCACTGGACCGCCAAGAACGTCGGCTGGAACGGCACCCTCGCCCCCGGCGCCTCCGTCACCTTCGGCTACAACGGCACCGGCTCCGGCGCGCCCACCGGCTGCAAGATCAACGGCGCTCCCTGCGACGGCACCACCCAGCCGGGCGACAACCCGCCCTCGGCCCCCGGCACCCCGGTCGCCTCGAACGTCACGGACACCTCGGCGAAGCTCACCTGGACCGCGGCCACCGACGACAAGGGCGTCAAGAACTACGACGTCCTGCGCGACGGCACCAAGGTGACCACCACCACCGGCCTCACGTTCACCGACAGCGGCCTCACCGCGGGCACCGACTACGCGTACACCGTCGTCGCCCGCGACACGATCGACCAGACCGGCCCCGCCGCCGGCCCGGTCACCGTCCGCACCACCGGCGGAGGCGGCGGCCAGCCCCTCCCGAACGCCGTGAAGATGGGCTACTTCACCAACTGGGGCGTCTACGGACGCAACTACCACGTGAAGAACATCGTGACCTCCGGCTCCGCGTCGAAGATCACGCACATCAACTACGCCTTCGGCAACGTCCAGAACGGCAAGTGCACCATCGGCGACGCCTACGCCGACTACGACAAGGCCTACACCGCCGACCAGTCCGTCGACGGCGTCGCCGACACCTGGGACCAGCCGCTGCGCGGCAACTTCAACCAGCTCCGCAAGCTGAAGAAGGCCTACCCGAACATCAAGGTCCTGTGGTCCTTCGGCGGCTGGACCTGGTCCGGCGGCTTCGGCCAGGCCGTGCAGAACCCGACCGCCTTCGCCCAGTCCTGCTACGACCTGGTCGAGGACCCGCGCTGGGCCGACGTCTTCGACGGCATCGACCTGGACTGGGAGTACCCCAACGCCTGCGGCCTGTCCTGCGACACCAGCGGCGCGGCCTCCTTCAAGAACATGATGCAGGCCATGCGCGCCAAGTTCGGCGCCAACAACCTGATCACCGCGGCCGTCACCGCCGACGCCTCCACGGGCGGCAAGATCGACGCCGCCGACTACGCGGGCGCCGCGCAGTACATGAACTGGTTCAACGTCATGACGTACGACTTCTTCGGCGCCTGGGAGGCGAAGGGTCCGACGGCCCCGCACTCCCCGCTCACCTCGTACGCCGGCATCCCGCAGGCGGGCTTCAACTCCGCCGAGGCGATCGCCAAGTTCAAGGCGAAGGGCGTCCCCGCCAACAAGCTGCTCCTCGGCATCGGCTTCTACGGCCGCGGCTGGACCGGCGTCACCCAGTCCGCCCCCGGCGGCACGGCGACCGGCCCGGCGCAGGGCACGTACGAACAGGGCATCGAGGACTACAAGGTCCTGAAGAACTCCTGCCCGGCCAACGGCACCGTCGCCGGCACGGCGTACGCCCACTGCGGCACCAACTGGTGGAGCTACGACACCCCCGCCACCGTGAACTCGAAGATGAGCTGGGCCAAGAACCAGGGCCTCGGCGGAGCGTTCTTCTGGGAGTTCAGCGGCGACACCGGCAACGGCGAGCTGGTCGGCGCCATCAACAGCGGCCTGAGCTAGGGCCGAAGAAAAGGAGCGGGGACGGCGCAGCACGCCGTCCCCGCTCCTTCGTGCCTCAGGCCACGTTCACCCTCTGCCCGGGAGGCGCCGCCTCCAGCCAGGCCATGAATCCCGTCCGGGCGTCCTCGCTCATCGCGAGCTCCAGGCGGACGCCCTCGTACATGCAGGGCTGGATCACCGCGTCGGAGAGCAGCGCGAGCTCCTCCTCGCCCTCCGGCATACGGCGCTCCAGGGCCACGATGGAGGAGCGCTCCAGGACCCGGCGCGGGCGGGGCGAGTACGAGAAGACCCGGAACCAGGCGATCTCGTCACCGCTGTAGCGGGCGACGCCGTACACCCAGCCCTTGCCGGTCGGATCGGGCTCGTCGGGGACGTCCCAGCGCAGCGAACAGTCGAAGGTGCCGCCGGCGCGCTGGATCAGTCTCCGGCGCAAGCCGAAGACGAAGAGCCCGATCACCACCAGTGCGACGACCAGGCCGCACACGAGCAGAGCGAGGAACATCTTCACCGACCTCCTCGCTGCGTCCCGTAGCCGGCACGGCCGGCAGAACCGAATACGACCTGCATCTGCATCGCCTCAGCCGCGACACGCTCCGGAGTATTCCGGACCGTGCCGCGGCTGAGGGCACTTCTACTCGGCGCGGACCGTCAGCGGACCGCTACCGCGCGCAGCCGGACCTCGGCGCGCCGCTCGGCGGCGGCGTCGGAGTCCGTCTTCGCACGCTCCAGCGCGCGCTCGGCGCGCCGGGCGTCGATCTCGTCCGCCAGCTCGCAGATCTCCGCGAGCAGAGACAGCTTGTCGTCGGCGAACGAGATGAATCCTCCGTGGACGGCGGCGACGACGGTCGCGCCCTCGCTCGTACGGATGGTCACCGGGCCCGACTCCAGCACACCGAGCAGCGGCTGGTGGCCGGGCATGACGCCGATGTCGCCGGAGGTGGTACGCGCGATGACCAGGGTGGCCTCGCCGGACCAGACACTCCGGTCCGCGGCGACCAGCTCGACGTGCAGCTCAGCAGCCAAGGGTGGCTCCTCGGGTCACCACCCGGCGGTCGTGCCGGGTGTTGGGGTCAATTCTAGGGGGCGTGGAGAGGGGGACGGGACGGATCCCGTCCCCCTCGGGCGAGCACGGGGCTCAGGAGACGCCGAGCTCCTTGGCGTTGTTCTTGAGGTCCTCAAGGCCACCGCACATGAAGAACGCCTGCTCCGGGAAGTGGTCGAACTCACCGTCGCAGATCGCGTTGAACGCGGCGATCGACTCGTCGAGCGGAACGTCCGAACCGTCCACGCCGGTGAACTGCTTCGCCGCGTGGGTGTTCTGGGACAGGAAGCGCTCGACACGGCGGGCGCGGTGGACGACGAGCTTGTCCTCCTCGCTCAGCTCGTCGATACCGAGGATCGCGATGATGTCCTGGAGGTCCTTGTACTTCTGCAGGATGCCCTTGACCCGCGAGGCGGTGTCGTAGTGGTCCTGCGCGATGTAGCGCGGGTCCAGGATCCGGGACGTGGAGTCCAGCGGGTCCACGGCCGGGTAGATGCCCTTCTCGGAGATCGGACGGGAGAGAACCGTCGTCGCGTCGAGGTGGGCGAAGGTGGTCGCCGGCGCCGGGTCCGTGAGGTCGTCGGCGGGGACGTAGATCGCCTGCATCGAGGTGATCGAGTGACCACGGGTCGAGGTGATGCGCTCCTGGAGGAGACCCATCTCGTCGGCCAGGTTCGGCTGGTAGCCCACCGCGGAGGGCATGCGGCCGAGCAGGGTCGACACCTCGGAACCGGCCTGGGTGAAGCGGAAGATGTTGTCGATGAAGAACAGCACGTCCTGCTTCTGCACATCGCGGAAGTACTCCGCCATGGTCAGACCGGCGAGGGCCACACGGAGACGGGTGCCCGGGGGCTCGTCCATCTGGCCGAAGACCAGCGCGGTCTTGTCCAGAACGCCGGACTCCTCCATCTCCGCGATGAGGTCGTTGCCCTCACGGGTGCGCTCGCCGACGCCGGCGAAGACGGAAACGCCCTCGTGCAGCTTGGCCACACGCATGATCATTTCCTGGATCAGAACGGTCTTGCCGACACCGGCGCCACCGAACAGACCGATCTTTCCACCCTTGACGTACGGGGTGAGGAGGTCGACGACCTTCAGGCCGGTCTCGAACATCTCGGTCTTCGACTCGAGGTCCGCGAACGCCGGGGCCTTGCGGTGGATGGACCAGCGCTCGCTGACCTCCGACTCGGCCTCGGGCTCGTTCAGGATCTGGCCCAGCGTGTTGAACACGCGACCCTTGGTGACGTCGCCGACGGGCACGGTGATGCCGTCGCCGGTGTCGACCACGGGGGCCTGGCGGACCAGACCGTCGGTGGGCTGCATCGAGATGGTGCGGACGATGCCGTCACCGAGGTGCTGCGCGACCTCGAGGGTCAGCGTCTTGAGCGCGCCGTCCTCGGCCGGGTCGGCGACCTGGACGTGCAGGGCGTTGTAGATCTCCGGCATCGCGTCGACGGGGAACTCCACGTCGACGACCGGGCCGATGACCCGGGCGACGCGGCCCGTGGCGGCGGCCGTCTCAACAGTGGTCGTCATTACTTGTCACTCCCCGCGGTCGCGTCGGCCAGGGCTGCGGTGCCACCGACGATCTCGCTGATTTCCTGGGTGATTTCGGCCTGGCGGGCCGCGTTGGCAAGTCGGGAGAGGTTGTTGATCAAGTCTCCCGCGTTGTCGGTGGCCGACTTCATCGCGCGGCGGGTGGCGGCGTGCTTGGAGGCAGCCGACTGGAGCAGCGCGTTGTAGATCCGGCTCTCGACGTAGCGCGGCAGAAGGGCGTCGAGGACGTCCTCCGCCGACGGCTCGAAGTCGTACAGCGGACGGAGGGTGTCCGGCTCGCCGGCCTCCTTCGCCACCTCGTCGAGGCTGAGGGGCAGCAGCCGGGCCTCGACCGCCGTCTGGGTCATCATCGAGACGAACTCGGTGTAGACGATGTGGAGCTCGTCCACACCGCCCTCGGCCGTGTCCTTCTCGATGGCCTCGATCAGCGGTGCCGCGATCTTCTTGGCGTCCGCGTACGTGGGCTCGTCCGTGAAGCCGGTCCACGTGTCGCTCAGCTTCCGCTCACGGAAGTTGAAGTGCGCGACGCCACGGCGACCGACGACGTAGATGTCGACCGCCCGGCCCTCGCCCTCCAGCTTCGCGATGAGCTGCTCCGCCGCCTTGATGGCGTTGGAGTTGAAGGCACCGGCCAGACCGCGGTCGCTCGAGAGGAGCAGGACCGCGGCACGGCTCGGGTTCTCCGCCTCGGTGGTCAGCGGGTGCTTGTCGTTCGCACCCGTGGCCACCGCCGTGACCGCGCGCGTGAGCTCGGTCGCGTACGGAGTCGACGCCTGCACCTTGCGCTGCGCCTTGACGACACGCGAGGCGGCGATCATCTCCATCGCCTTGGTGATCTTCTTCGTCGCGGTGACGGATTTGATGCGACGCTTGTAGACCCGGAGCTGCGCTCCCATGAGTCAGGTCCCTTCCGTCGTCACTTCGAGACGTTGACGGCGGGAGCGTCAGCGCCGAGCAGCTTGCCGTCAGAGGTCTCGAACTGCTTCTTGAACTCCGCGATGGCGTCGCCGACGGACTGCAGCGTGTCGTCCGACATCTTGCCGCCCTCGCGGATGGAGGTCATGAGGCCCGAGTGGTTCTGGCGCAGGTACGCCAGCATCTCGGCCTCGAAGCGACGGATGTCGGCGACCGGGACGTCGTCCATCTTGCCGGTGGTGCCGGCCCAGACGGAGACGACCTGGTTCTCGGTCGGCATCGGCTGGTACTGAGCCTGCTTGAGCAGCTCGACCATGCGCTGACCGCGCTCCAGCTGCGCCTTCGACGCGGCGTCCAGGTCGGAACCGAAGGCGGCGAACGCCTCGAGCTCGCGGAACTGGGCCAGGTCGACACGGAGGCGACCGGAGATCTGCTTCATCGCCTTGTGCTGGGCGGAGCCACCGACTCGGGAGACCGAGATGCCGACGTTCAGGGCCGGGCGCTGGCCGGCGTTGAACAGGTCGGACTCCAGGAAGCACTGGCCGTCGGTGATGGAGATGACGTTGGTCGGGATGAACGCGGAGACGTCGTTGGCCTTCGTCTCGACGATCGGCAGACCGGTCATCGAACCGGCACCCAGCTCGTCCGAGAGCTTCGCGCAGCGCTCGAGGAGACGGGAGTGCAGGTAGAAGACGTCGCCCGGGTAGGCCTCACGGCCCGGCGGGCGGCGCAGCAGCAGCGACACGGCGCGGTAGGCGTCGGCCTGCTTCGACAGGTCGTCGAAGACGATCAGGACGTGCTTGCCCTGGTACATCCAGTGCTGACCGATGGCGGAACCGGTGTACGGCGCCAGGTACTTGAAGCCGGCCGGGTCGGACGCCGGGGCGGCGACGATCGTCGTGTACTCGAGCGCACCGGCCTCTTCCAGGGCGCCGCGAACGGACGCGATGGTCGAGCCCTTCTGGCCGACGGCGACGTAGATGCAGCGGACCTGCTTGTTCACGTCGCCCGAGCGCCAGTTGTCGCGCTGGTTGATGATGGTGTCGACACAGAGCGCGGTCTTGCCGGTCTGACGGTCACCGATGATCAGCTGACGCTGACCACGGCCGACCGGCGTCATGGCGTCGACGGCCTTGTAGCCGGTCTCCATCGGCTCGTGCACCGACTTACGGGCCATAACGCCCGGGGCCTGCAGCTCGAGGGCGCGGCGGCCCTCGGTCGCGATCTCGCCGAGACCGTCGATCGGGTTACCGAGCGGGTCGACGACGCGACCCAGGTAGCCCTCGCCGACGCCTACGGAGAGGACCTCGCCGGTGCGCTGCACCGACTGGCCCTCCTCGATGCCGCTGAACTCGCCGAGGACGATGGCACCGATCTCGCGCTCCTCGAGGTTGAGGGCGAGACCGAGGGTGCCGTCCTCGAACTTCAGCAGCTCGTTCGCCATGGCCGAGGGAAGACCCTCGATCTTCGCGATACCGTCACCGGCCAGGCTGACCGTGCCGACCTCCTCGCGCGAGGCCGCGTCCGGCTGGTACGACTGGACGAAGTTCTCCAGTGCGTCCCGGATCTCCTCCGGCCGGATCGTGAGCTCCGCCATCTGGGTTCCCTGCTCTCCTTGTTGGGCCCGAAGTTTCTTAAGGGGTCTGGGGGCCGACCCCCAGGAATCTTCTGCAATCTCTGCACGGCCCAACCGGGCCGCTGGTGATGCTGTGTAGCTGTACTGCCGTGGTGCTGCTGTGGTCGCTGCCGTCAGCCGGCCAGTCGACGGGTCGCCTCGCCGAGGCGCTCCGCGATGGAACCGTCGATGACCTCGTCGCCGACGCGCACCGTGATCCCGCCGAGGACCGCGGGGTCCACGTCCAGGTTCAGGTGCATCTCGCGGCCGTACAGCTTCGCCAGTACGGCACCGAGGCGCTGCTTCTGCCGGTCCGACAGCGGCACCGCCGAGGTGACGACGGCGACCATCCGGTCCCGGCGCGCCGCGGCGAGCTTGGACAGGGACTCGAGTCCCGCTTCCAGGCTACGTCCCCGGGGCTGGGTCACCAGACGGACGACCAGACGCTCGGTGGTCGCGTGGGCCTTGCCGCCGAGCAGGCTGCTCAGCAGCGTGCCCTTCGCGGTGGCCGTGGCGGCCTTGTCCGTCAGCGCCGAGCGCAGCTCGTTGCTGGAGGACACGATCCGGCCGAACCGGAACAGCTCGTCCTCGACGTCGTCCAGGGCGCCCGCCTTCTGCGCCGCGGTGAGGTCGGCGGTGTTCGCCAGCTCCTCGGCCGCGTCGACGAGGTCGCGCGAGCGCGACCAGCGGGAGCGGACCATGCCCGAGACCAGGTCGACGGTCTCGCCGCCCACCTGGCCGCGCAGGAGTCGCTGCGCGAGCTCGGCCTTGGCCTCACCCGACTGCGCGGGATCGGTCAGGACCCGGCGCAGCGACACCTCGCGGTCGAGCAGCACGGTGACGGCGGCCAGCTCGTCCGCGAGCCTCTTCGCGTCGACCGGCGTGTTGTCGGTCAGCGCGTCGAGGGACTCACGGGCGGCGGACAGTGCCTCGCGGCTCGCTCCGTTCATCGGACAGCCTCGGCCTTCTCCTCGAGCTCGTCGAGGAAGCGGTCGATGGTGCGGCTCTGGCGGGCGGCGTCCTCGAGGGACTCGCCGACCAGCTTGCCGGCCAGGTCGGTCGCGAGCTTGCCCACGTCCTGGCGCAGCGACGCGGACGCGGCCTTGCGGTCGGCCTCGATCTGCGTGTGGCCGGCCGCGATGATCTCCTCGCGCTGGCGCTGGCCTTCCGCCTTCATCTCCTGGATGATCGCGGTGCCCTGCTCCGTGGCCTCCTGGCGAAGACGCGCGGCCTCGTGGCGAGCCTCGGCGAGCTGGGCCTTGTACTGCTCCAGCACGCTCTGAGCCTCGATCTGGGCCGACTCGGCCTTCTCGATGCCACCCTCGATGGCCTCGCGGCGCTCTTCCAGAACCTTGTTGATGTTCGGGAGGAGCTTCTTGGCGAGGAAGCCGAAGACGATGACGAAGGCGATCAGGCCGATGACGAGCTCGTCGAGATGCGGGATGAGAGGAGGCTGCGCCTCTTCACCCTGCGCAAGAAGCAGAGCGTTCACATCAGTGCCTTCCGTAAAAAGAATCGGGCAGTCGGTCCGGCTTACTGGTAGACGAAGCCCATGACGATGCCGATGAGGGCGAGCGCCTCACAGAAGGCGAAGCCCATGATCTGGTTGGTACGGATGAGACCGGCGGCCTCGGGCTGGCGGGCGAGCGCCTGCGTACCGTTACCGAAGATGATGCCGACGCCGACGCCGGGGCCGATCGCGGCGAGGCCGTAACCGATCGAGGCGACGTTGCCGACGACGTTGGTCTTGGCGCTGCCACCTTCGGCGGCGAGGTTGATCATGTCGAGAGCAGCGGACATGCCGTTACTTCCTTCTCTTTCAATGACCCGATGGGGGTTGGCCACCGGACGACTGATGGATTCGGGGGTGGAGCTACGGGGCCGTGACGGCTCAGTGGTGCTCGGAGAGCGCGCCCTGGACGTAGCTGCAGGCCAGGAGGACGAAGACGTACGCCTGGACGGCCTGGATGAAGAGCTCGAAGGCGGTCATCACGAGGACCATCACGAACGAGGCGCCGGCGTAGACGAAGCCCAGGCCGTTCATGAGGTACCAGGTGGCCAGCGAGAACATCACGATCAGCAGGTGGCCGGCGAACATGTTCGCAAACAGTCGCACCGCGTGCGTGAAGGGCCGGATCAGCAGGTTCGAGAAGAACTCGAGGACGACGACCATCGGGAGGATGGCACCGAGGGACTTGTCGTAACCGACGATGTTCTTCCAGCCACCCACGAAGCCGTGCTTCTTGAAGGTGAGCGAGATCCACATGAAGTACACGATCAGCGCGAGACCGGCCGGGAAGGCGATCAGCGAGGTGACCGGGAACTGGGCGAGCGGAACGATCGACCAGAGGTTCATGATCCAGACGAAGAAGAACAGCGACACCATGAAGGGGACGTACTTCTCGCCGTCCTTCTTGCCGATGATCTCGTAGACGATGCCGCGGCGCACGAAGTCGTAACCGGCCTCGCCGACCATCTGCATCTTGCCGGGGATCAGCTTGGGCTTGTTGAAGGCGGCCCAGAAGAACCCGACGACCACGATGGAGCCCAGCAGAGCGAGCAGCATCGGCTTGGTGATGTCGATGCCGGCCACCGTGGCGATGGGCTCGTACATGAACGTGTGCAGCCCCGGCGCCGGGAAGCCACATCCAGAGAAGATGTGGCAATCCGGGTCGAAGGCAAGCGTCTGGTCAGCACTCACCGCGGGCTCCTTCAGCGTGGCGCATAGGTACGGCAACCTCGTTGTGTCGGCGCGGCACGCAGCCGCGGGTCGGCACTGGACTGGTCTTACGGGTAAGGGGGCGGCGGTTCGGCATCGAGCCTCTCGCTGGGACAGGCGCCGTTTCGGATGCCCGCGTCCGCAGTGCCGCAGTTGGCACCGGACGATAGCAGGAAGCCGAACTCGGCTTTATCCCGGCCCTACCCTTCACGACTTCGGCCCCGAGTTTCCGGGGTCGATGTACGTGATCTTGGCCTTCATGTAGGCCCGGGCCTGTGCGGCGACCCACACCACGGTCGTCGCGAGCAGCGTGAAGGCGAAGGCCTTGAAGTCGAACAGGGTCGTGTTCTTCAACAAGGCCAGGAAGATGAAGAGCACCAGCAGCTGGGCCGTGTAGAGCATGAGCCCCATGGCCTGGAAGAGGTGCGGAAGCGACTTCGCCGTCCGCTGGAGAACCAGCTGCCCGATCCCCATGAAGAGGATGACCACCAGGGTGCCGACGACGGCACCGAGCGCACCCTTGCCACCGGCGACCACCCCGCTGACGACCGTGGCGACGGCGCCGACGGCTGCGGAGGGTACGGCGGTGTGCAGGAGGATGCGTGCGTCGTTCGACGGCATGGCGGTGTCTCCGCTTGCTCTGGAGGGGGCGATGGTGTCGTCATGGACGAGCGTAAGCCCGGTCCGAGGTGGGTCTCGGGGCCAACAGACCGTCGCACTACGGTCTTTCGGCACTGTCGCCGGGTCTCGTGAACCGTATCACAAACTATTTGAATAGGTCTTTACCCATACGGTGTGCCAACGGTCACACATGAGAGTTACCCCGCGCGTGTGTGCGCGACAGCGAGGCACCTTGTCTGCTATTGGCCCCGAACGGGGCTTTCGTCAACCGCGCGCCCCGGCCTTACTTCTGTCGGTGAAGCGCGAACGGTGACCGAGGGCGGTCGCCCCGTTGACCCCGGCGGGCACGGGCTCCCGCTCCTCCTCGGCGGAATCGGCGGGATCGGCCGGCCCCGCGGAGTCCGCGGAGTCGAGGGACTCCGCCGTCACGGCGGCCGGCCTGCGGCGCCGGTAGCGGGGCGGCACCACGGACTGGGCCCAGCGCGGGGCGCGCGGCGTGAAGCGCGGCAGCAGGAGCAGCACCAGACCGATCGCGCTCAGCGCGACGACGCCGAGGACGATCCACATCGAGGTCGAGTGGACCGAGTAGGCCAGCGTGCCGAAGGCGATGAGCGCCGACCAGAAGTACATGATCAGCACCGCCCGGCTGTGCGAGTGGCCGATCTCCAGGAGCCGGTGGTGCAGGTGGCCGCGGTCGGCGGCGAACGGCGACTGCCCCTTCCACGTGCGGCGCACGATCGCGAGGACCAGGTCCGCCATCGGGATCGCGATGATGGTCAGCGGCAGCACGAGCGGGATGAAGACCGGCAGGGCGGCGTGCGTGGCCTCACGGGTCGAGCCCTCGAAGAGCCGCAGCACGTCGGGGTCGACCTGCCCGGTGATCGAGATCGCGGAGGCCGCCAGGATCAGGCCGATCAGCATCGAGCCCGAGTCGCCCATGAAGATCCGCGCCGGGTGCATGTTGTGCGGCAGGAAGCCCAGGCACATGCCCATGAGGATGGCGGCGAAGAGGGTCGCGGGGGCGGCCGCCTCGATCGTGTAGCCGTACCAGAGGCGGTACGCGTACAGGAAGAAGGCCGCGGCGGCGATGCAGACCATGCCGGCGGCGAGACCGTCGAGGCCGTCGACGAAGTTCACGGCGTTGATGGTGAGGACCACCAGGGCGACCGTGAGGAGCGTGCCCTGCCACGGGGTGAGGGCGACCGTGCCGACGCCGGGGATCGGCAGCCACAGGATCGTCAGACCCTGCGCGACCATCACGCCCGCCGAGATCATCTGCGCGCCCAGCTTGATGAGCGCGTCCAGCTCGAACTTGTCGTCGAGGACGCCGATCAGCCAGATCAGGGCGGCACCGGAGAGCAGCGCGCGGGGCTCGTTGGACTGCTCGAAGACGCTGTTCAGGTTCTGCAGGTGGTCGGCGACGAGCAGTCCCGCGCACAGCCCGAAGAACATGGCGATGCCACCGAGCCGCGGAGTCGGTTCTCGGTGCACGTCGCGGGCGCGGATCTCCGGCATCGCCCCGGTCGCGATGGCGAACTTCCGCACCGGACCGGTGAGCAGATAGGTCACCGCGGCCGTGACACAGAGCGTCAGCAGGTAATCACGCACGGGCTGCCCCACAGGAATCGCTGGCCATCTCAGCCCCACACCCTAGCCGTGCCGTCCATGTGGTCTGAGACACCGGGGCCCCCCGAACGGTTGCGTTCGGGCTCCCGTCAGCGCGCATACGGGGGAAATCGGGAGGTCAGCTCCCGTACCTCCGCGCGTACCCGGGCCGTTTCCCCGGCGTCATCCCGCAACGCGACGGTGAACAGCGCGGCAATTCTCGTCATCTCCGGGACGCCCATCCCCTGGGTGGTGACGGCGGCGGTGCCGAGCCGGATCCCGCGGCTCTCCCCGTACGGGAGGGCACAGGTGTCGAGCACCACGCCGGCGGCGGCGAGCCGGGCGCGGGCGGCGCGGCCCTCGACGCCGAGGGGCGCCGGGTCGGCGGTGATGAGGTGGGTGTCGGTGCCGCCGGTGGTCACCGCGAAGCCCTCGGCGGCGAGGGCGGCCGCGAGGACCCCGGCGTTCTCGACCACCTGATGGGCGTACGCGGTGAAGGCCGGCGCGGACGCCTCGCCGAAGGCCACCGCCTTGGCCGCGATCGTGTGCATCTGGGCGCCGCCCTGCGTGAACGGGAACACCGCCCGGTCGATCCGGCCGGCGAGCTCCTCGCCGCACAGGATCATTCCGCCGCGCGGCCCGCGCAGCACCTTGTGGGTGGTCGCGCAGACCACGTCGGCGTACGGGACGGGGCTGGGGGCCGCTCCCCCGGCGACGAGCCCGATGGGATGGGCGGCGTCGGCGATCAGGTACGCCCCCACCTCGTCGGCGATCTCCCGGAAGACGGCGTGGTCGAGGTGCCGGGGATAGGAGATCGACCCGCAGACGATCGCCTTGGGCCGGTGGTGGCGGGCGAGCGCGGCGACCTGCTCGTAGTCGACGAGCCCGGTCTCGGCGTCGACGCCGTAGGGGACGAAGTCGAACCAGCGGCCGGAGAAGTTCGCGGGCGAACCGTGCGTGAGGTGCCCGCCGTGGCCGAGCCCCATGGCCAGGACCGTGTCACCGGGCCTGAGAAGGGCCGCGTACGCCGCCAGGACGGCCGAGGAACCGGAGTGGGACTGCACGTTCGCGTGGTCGGCCCCGAAGAGCGCGGTGGCCCGCTCGACGGCGATCCGCTCGACCGCGTCGGCGTACTCGCAGCCGCCGTGGTGCCGGGCGCCCGGATAGCCCTCGGCGTACTTGTTGGCGAGCGGCGAGCCGAGGGCGGCGAGCACCGCCGGCGAGGTGAAGTTCTCGGCCGCGATCAGCTGCAGGCTGTCGGCCTGCCGCCGCACCTCGCCGAGCAGCACGTCGGCGACCTCGGGGTCCTGCCGGCGCAGGATGTCGAGCTCCTCATCGGGTGGCGCGGTGACGGACATGGCTGACTCCGGACGTGGAGGGATGTCAGCACCAATGTAGGCGCGCCCAGCCGTCCCCGCCCGTCGGCACGGACCCCCGTCAGGCCTGACCGAGACCGCCCGTCAGCGCCTGGCCGAGACGCCCGTCAGGGCCGTCACCACCGGGTCCAGCGCCTGGTTGAGCCCCTCCTCCCGACGCGCCCCTCGCACCGCTCGGCCCCCAGGGGGCCTCCCCGGCATCGGGACGCTGCGGCGGCCTCCGACCGCCGCATGTGGCCGGGCCCGGATCCTCAGCGCCTGGCCGAGACGCCCGTCAGGGCCGTCACCACCGGGTCCAGCGCCTGGTTGATCTCGTCGCCGATCGAGCGGAAGAAGGTGATCGGGGCGCCGTACGGGTCGTTGACCTCGTCCGCGTCCACCGAGGGGGCCAGGAGCCACCCGCGTAGAGCCGCGGCCGCGCGGACCAGGGCCCGGGCGCGTTCCACCATGCCCTCGTCGCGCGGGTCCGGGAGCGTGGCCGGGTCGATCGCGCGGACGAGGCGGGTGAACTCCTTCAGGGTGAAGGTGCGCAGCCCCGCCGAGTGGCCCATCGAGATGACCTGCGCCCGGTGGTCGCGGGTGGCCGTCAGGACCAGGTCCGCGCGGATGACGTGCTCGTCGAGGAGTTCGCGGCCCACGAAGCCGCTGGCGTCCGCGCCGAAGTCGGCGAGGACCAGTTCCGCGTTGGTCTCCATGGGGGCGCCCTCGTGGCCCCACGTGCCCGCGCTCTCCACGATCAGGCCGCCGCCGAGGGGGTCGCCGAGGCGGTCGCTCAGGGCATGGCGGGTCAGCCGCTCGGTGATCGGCGAGCGGCAGACGTTGCCGGTGCTGACGTGGAGGATGCGGAAGGTGTCGCCGTCTTCGTGCCCCGCTATGCCACGCCCCTCGGGGACGGTCAACTGGCCACCTCGAGGTCGGGTACGACCTTCCGGAGCTCCTCCGGGGAGAGCGCGCCCTCGCGCAGCAGCACCGGCACCTTGCCCGTGACGTCGACGATGGAGGAAGGAACGATTCCGGGCGTCGGGCCGCCGTCGAGGTAGACGGAGACGGAGTCGCCGAGCATCTGCTGGGCCGCGTCGCAGTCCTCCGGCGCCGGGTGCCCGGTGAGGTTGGCCGAGGAGACGGCCATCGGGCCGACCTCGGTGAGCAGTTCGATCGCGACGGGGTGCAGCGGCATCCGGATGGCGACGGTGCCCCGGCTGTCGCCCAGGTCCCACTGGAGGGACGGCTGGTGGCGGGCGACGAGGGTGAGCGCGCCGGGCCAGAACGCGTCGACGAGCTCCCAGGCCTGCTCGGAGAAGTCGGTGACCAGGCCGTGGAGGGTGTTCGGGGAGCCGATGAGCACGGGCGTGGGCATGTTGCGGCCCCGGCCCTTGGCGGCGAGCAGGTCCGCGACGGCCTCGCTGCCGAAGGCGTCCGCCCCGATCCCGTACACGGTGTCGGTGGGCAGCACGACGAGCTCGCCCCGGCGGACGGCGGACGCGGCCTCGCGCAGACCGGTCGCGCGGTCGGTCGCCTCGTTGCAGTCGTATCGCCGTGCCATCAGTTCCCGTCCTCCTCGTACACGTGGTGCGTCATGGCGGTCATGGCATCGCCTTGCGGGCGGTCGCGAACCGCGGCCGGTTGTTGAGGTCCGGGTGGTCGGCGGCGTCGGCCCAGCCCGCCTCCTCGTTGAAGATCCACGGCACCTGGCCGCCCTGGGTGTCCGCGTGCTCGATGACCACGAGGCCGCCGGGGCGCAGCAGCCGGTGGGCGGTGCGCTCGATGCCGCGGATGGTGTCGAGGCCGTCCTCGCCGGAGAAGAGGGCCATCTCCGGGTCGTGGTCGCGGGCCTCGGGCGCCACGTACTCCCATTCGGTGAGCGGGATGTACGGCGGGTTGGAGATGACCAGGTCGACCTGGCCGTCCAGTTCGGGGAGCGCGGTGAGCGCGTCGCCCTGGTGGACGGCGACGCGGGAGCCCCGGGCGTTCTTGCGGGTCCACACGAGGGCGTCGTCGGAGAGCTCGACGGCGTGCACGCGCGAGCGCGGCACCTCCTGGGCCATGGCGAGGGCGATGGCCCCGGAGCCGGTGCACAGGTCGACGATGAGCGGTTCGACGACGTCCATGGCGCGTACGGCGTCTATGGCCCAGCCGACGACCGACTCGGTCTCCGGGCGGGGCACGAAGACGCCGGGCCCCACCTGGAGCTCCAGGTAGCGGAAGAACGCCCGCCCGGTGATGTGCTGGAGCGGCTCGCGGGCCTCGCGGCGGGCGACGGTCTCCCAGTAGCGGGCGTCGAAGTCCGCGTCCTTGACGTTGTGCAGCTCCCCCCGCTTGACGCCGTGCACGAACGCGGCGAGCTCCTCGGCGTCGAAACGCGGTGAGGGAACGCCGGCGTCGGCCAGCCGCTGGGTGGCCTGGGCCACCTCGGCAAGCAGCAGGTTCACGCTGGTCCTCCGTGGTGCGGGGGTGGGGCTTGAGGGGGCCTTACGCTGCGGCGAGCTTCGCCGCCGAGTCGGCGTCGACGCACGCCTGGATCATGGCGTCCAGGTCGCCGTCGAGGACCTGGTCCAGGTTGTACGCCTTGAAGCCGACGCGGTGGTCGGAGATCCGGTTCTCCGGGAAGTTGTACGTGCGGATCTTCTCGGAGCGGTCGACGGTGCGGACCTGGCTGCGGCGGGCGTCGGCGGCCTCGGCCTCGGCCTTCTCCTGGGCGGCGGCGAGGAGCCGGGAGCGCAGGATGCGCATGGCCTGCTCCTTGTTCTGGAGCTGGCTCTTCTCGTTCTGGCAGGAGGCGACGATGCCGGTCGGCAGGTGCGTGATGCGGACGGCGGAGTCGGTGGTGTTGACCGACTGGCCGCCGGGGCCGGACGAGCGGTAGACGTCGATGCGCAGGTCGTTGGCGTGGATCTCGACGTCGACCTCCTCGGCCTCGGGCGTGACGAGCACGCCGGCGGCGGAGGTGTGGATGCGGCCGGCGGACTCGGTGGCGGGCACGCGCTGGACGCGGTGCACCCCGCCCTCGTACTTGAGCCGTGCCCAGACGCCCTGGCCGGGCTCGGTGGCGCCGTTGCCGCCCTTGGTCTTCACCGCGACCTGGACGTCCTTGTAGCCGCCGAGCTCGGACTCGGTGGCGTCGATGATCTCGGTCTTCCAGCCGACGCGCTCGGCGTACCGCAGGTACATCCGGAGGAGGTCGCCGGCGAAGAGGGCGGACTCGTCGCCGCCCGCGCCCGCCTTGATCTCCAGGATGACGTCCTTGTCGTCGCTCGGGTCGCGCGGGACGAGGAGCAGGCGGAGCTTGTCGGTGAGCTCCTCCCGGTCCTTCTCCAGCTGCTTGACCTCGGCCGCGAAGTCCGGGTCCTCGTGCATCAGCTCGCGGGCGGTCTCGATGTCGTCACCGGTCTGCTTCCAGGAGCGGTAGGTGGCGACGATCGGGGTCAGCTCGGCGTAGCGCTTGTTGAGCTTGCGCGCGTTCGCCTGATCGGCGTGGACCGAGGGGTCCGCGAGCTTCGTCTCGAGGCCGGCGTGCTCGCCGACCAGTTCCTCGACCGCCTCGAACATCGGGGGCTCCTGGGGTTTTCGTCAGTTGCTACGGGGACGGCAAAGCGCCGGTCCCGGCCACCCGAGCGGGGCGGCCGAGGACCGGCGCAGGGGCTCGCTACTTGGCGGAGCCGGCCTTGCCGAAGCGGGCCTCGAAGCGGGCCACGCGGCCGCCGGTGTCGAGGATCTTCTGCTTGCCCGTGTAGAACGGGTGGCACTCGGAGCAGACCTCGGCACGGATGGTGCCCTCGGTCAGGGTGCTGCGAGTGGTGAACGACGCGCCGCAGGTGCAGCTGACCTGGGTCTCGACGTACTCGGGGTGGATCTCGCGCTTCAAGGTGTCTCCTAGTTTCGGGAGGGCACCGGGTCGCCGCCGCGGGTTGCGGACAGCGTGAACCGGGGCCGACGTACCAGTCTGCCAGGACCGGCCGCATCTCCCAAAACGGGGGGCGGTCCGGAGGTATTCCCGGGCCCTGCGACGGACTACCTCACGAGGCCGTCGGCCTCGCCGGTGGCGGTTCCCTTCGTGGCCGACGCGGGGATCGGCAGGTCGTTCCCGAGGGCCTTCCAGACCTGCCGGGACTGCGCTTCGAGGGGGACGACGCGGTTGGGGTCCCGGGGGTCGTACTCGACGGGCAGGGTGACCATGCGGACGTCGCCCGCGCCGATGCCGGAGAGGCCCTTGGCGAAGCCCATCAGCTCCTGGACCGAGTCGAGTTCGGAGTCGGGCGTGATGGCCTTGGTGGCGGCGTCGGCGAGGCCGTACAGCTTGGTCGGGTTCGAGAGGACGCCGACGCTCCTGACCCGGTCGAGGAAGGCCTTCATGAAGGCCTGCTGGAGCTGGATGCGGCCGAGGTCGCTGCCGTCGCCGACGCTCTTGCGGGTGCGGACGAGACCGAGGGACTGCTCGCCGTCGAGGGTGTGCGTGCCCGGGGCGAGGTCGAGGTGGCTCTTGGAGTCCTCGATGGCCTTCGTGGTGGTGATCTCGACGCCGCCGAGCTCGTCGATGAGCTTCTTGAAGCCGGTGAAGTCGACCTCGACGTAGTGGTCCATGCGGATGCCGGACATCGACTCGACGGTCTTGACCGCGCAGGCGGGGCCGCCGACCTCGTACGCGGTGTTGAACATGGCCCGCCGCTCGCCGGGGACGGTGGTCCCGTGCCCGTCGGCGCAGGAGGGCCGGGTCACGAGGGTGTCGCGGGGGATGGAGACGACGCTCGCCTTCTTGTGCCCCTCGTGGACGTGCACGACCATCGCGGTGTCGGAGCGGGCGCCGCCCTCGTCCTTGCCGTAGGCGCCGTTGTCGCCGGAGCGGGAGTCGGAGCCGAGGACGAGGACGTCGAGGGAGCCGTTGTCGACGTCGTCGGGGCGCGCGGTGCCGAGCTGGGCGTTGATGTCGACGCCCTGGATGTTGCCGTCGAGCTTGAGGTACGCGTAGCCGAGTCCGGCGCCGCCGAGGACGAGGACCGCCGCGGCCCCCGATATCAGGATCGGTGCCTTGCGCCGTTTGGCGGGCCGCCCGCGGCGCCGGCCGCTGCCCGCGCGCCCGCTCTTGCTCTGCTCGGTCATCGTCTTCCCTCACCCCTAGGATTCACCTTCTGTGACGGCGAAGCACCCGAAAGGGTTGCATGCGGGTCTGTGGGGTTTGAGCGGGCTTCACCCCGGAACGACACTGCGCCCACCGTGCGGACACGGTGGGCGCAGTGGTTCACGCAGGTCACGGCGGGATCACGGGACCGGGGTCCGGCTCCCGCCGTGTGACGCAGCTCTCGCGTCAGTCGTTGTTGCCGGCTCCAGGGGTGGTCTTCTGGATCTGGAGCAGGAACTCGCCGTTCGACTTCGTCTGCTTCATCTTGTCGAGCAGCAGCTCGATCGCCTGCTGCTGGTCGAGCGCGTGGAGCACGCGACGCAGCTTCCAGGTGACGGCGAGCTCGTCGCTGCCGAGGAGGATCTCCTCCTTGCGCGTGCCCGAGGCGTCGACGTCGACGGCCGGGAAGATGCGCTTGTCGGCGAGCTTCCGGTCGAGCTTGAGCTCCATGTTGCCGGTGCCCTTGAACTCCTCGAAGATCACCTCGTCCATGCGCGAGCCGGTGTCGACCAGCGCGGTGGCCAGGATGGTCAGCGAGCCGCCGTCCTCGATGTTGCGCGCGGCACCGAAGAAGCGCTTCGGCGGGTAGAGCGCGGTCGAGTCGACACCACCGGACAGGATGCGGCCGGAGGCGGGCGCCGCGAGGTTGTACGCGCGGCCCAGGCGGGTGATCGAGTCGAGCAGGACGACCACGTCGTGACCCAGCTCCACGAGGCGCTTGGCGCGCTCGATGGCCAGCTCGGCGACGGTGGTGTGGTCCTCGGCCGGACGGTCGAAGGTCGAGGAGATGACCTCGCCCTTGACCGACCGCTGCATGTCGGTGACCTCTTCCGGACGCTCGTCGACCAGGACGACCATCAGGTGGCACTCGGGGTTGTTGTGGGTGATCGCATTGGCGATCGCCTGCATGATCATGGTCTTGCCGGTCTTCGGCGGGGCCACGATCAGACCGCGCTGGCCCTTGCCGATCGGCGACACGAGGTCGATGATCCGCGTGGTCAGCACGCCCGGGTCGGTCTCCAGACGGAGCCGGTCCTGCGGGTAGAGCGGGGTCAGCTTGTTGAACTCCGGGCGGCCGCGGCCGGAGTCGGCGGCCATGCCGTTCGCGGAGTCCAGGCGGACCAGCGCGTTGAACTTCTCGCGGCGCTCGCCCTCCTTCGGCTGGCGCACGGCACCGGTGACGTGGTCGCCCTTGCGCAGGCCGTTCTTGCGGACCTGGGCGAGGGAGACGTACACGTCGTTCGGACCGGGCAGGTAGCCGGAGGTCCGGATGAACGCGTAGTTGTCGAGGATGTCCAGGATGCCCGCGACGGGGATCAGGACGTCGTCGTCGGCGACCTGCGGCTCGCCGGCCTGGAAGTCGTCACGGCCACGACGGCCACGGCGGTCGCGGTAGCGCCCGCGACGGCCGCGACGACCGCCCGCCTCGTCGTCGTAGTCGTCCTGCGGACCGGCCTGCTGGCCGCCGCCCTGCTGGCCCTGGCCACCCTGGCCGCCCTGGCCCTGGCCGCCCTGGCGCTGACGCTGGCCGCCCTGTCCGCCCTGGCCACCGCCCTGCTGCTCGTCGCCCTTGCGGTCGCGCTGACGGTCACGGCGGTCACGGCGGTCGCCGCGCTCCCCGCGGTCGCGGCGACCGCGGCCCTCGACGCCGTCGGCGACGGTCTCGGCCTTGGCGTCGGCCTGCTGCTCGGCCTTGACCTCGCGGGTCTCGGTACGGGCCTCGGTCTTGACGGCCTGGGCGGTCTCGGCCCTGGCCTCGCCCTCCGGGGAGCCGGCGGGGGCGGTGGCGCGACGGCGGCGGCGCTCGACGGCCGGGGCGTCGTCACCGGGGGCGCCGCCCTGGTCGGCCGGGGCCGAGACCTTGGGGGACGGCTGGCCCGGAATGTCGATCTGCTGCTGGGCGACGGCCTTCTCGGCCTTCTCCGCCTTGGGCGCGGCGGCCTCGGCGGCCTCGCCCGTGCGGGCCTTGGAGGTGGCGCGGCGCTTCGGCTTGGTCTCGGCGGCGTCGGCGGCCTTGGCGGGGGCGGCGGGGCCTCCGGCCTGCGCCTCCTTGATGACCTCGATCAGCTGGCCCTTGCGCATCCGCGCGGTGCCCCTGATGCCGAGGCCGGACGCGACCTGCTGCAGCTCGGCCAGGACCATGCCCTCGAGGCCGGTGCCGGAGCGGCGGCGCCGTGCGGTGCCGGTGGCACCTGCGGCGGGCGCGGCGGTGTCGACACTGTTGTCGGCAGTCACGCCCATCAGATCGGTGGTGTCGCTCACGAAGGGTCCTTCCCTGGAGCGGACGTCGGCCATCTGGCTCGGCGACCGGTTGTGCTGTCCGGCAGGGTCCTGGTTCGTGGACCGTGTCCGGGGCGGTGGTCCCGCCGGGTACGGCGGAGAGGGGAAACGTGCTGTGGGTCCGGCCCGAGCGCCCCCTGCTCGGCCCTCACTGCAGGAGAGCGAGGGGTGTCGTGCCGGTTCCGGAGCGTGCTCGAAACTGCTCAGGCAGGCTGCTCAGGCAGTTGGGGAGGCTCCCGGAAGAAGGGTGGTCCCTGATGGGGACACTCCGCACCGCTCCACAAAGAGGTCAGGTGCAGACTTGAGGTTAACACTACCGGCTCCAACAAACATTCCCCCTCTCCCTCACCGGCAATCTCCTGTCCGGGGCGCTGCCCGGCGCCCCGGCCGCCCCACGCCTAGGGCGTCAGCGGCAGGACACTCGCTCCGGACGCGTCGAGGTCGAGCCGGTTCGCGGCCCAGCCCTCGCCCGCGAGGCGGGCGACCTTGTCGGCCGTCCCGTGTTCGGCCAGCGCGAGGACCGTGGGGCCCGCGCCGGAGATGACCGCGGGGACGCCGTCCGCGCGCAGCCGGTTCACGAGGGCGATGCTCTCCGGCATCGCGGGGGCCCGGTACTCCTGGTGCAGCCGGTCCTCGGTGGCCGCGAGCAGCAGCTCGGGGCGGCGGGTCAGGGCCTCGACGAGGAGGGCGGCGCGCCCGGCGTTGGCGGCGGCGTCCACGTGCGGGACGGTGCGCGGCAGCAGTCCGCGGGCGGTCTCGGTCAGTACGGGCTTCCCGGGGACGAAAACCACCGGAACGATGGAATCCGAGGGGTCCATCCTGATCGCCCGCGCGGCACCGGCCTCGGTCCAGGCGAGCGTGAATCCGCCGAGCAGACAGGCGGCGACGTTGTCGGGGTGGCCCTCGATCTCGGTGGCCAGCTCCAGGAGGGCGGCCTCGTCGAGCCTGGCGTCCCCGCCTATGGTCACGGCGCGGGCGGCGACGATGCCGGCGCAGATGGCGGCGGAGGAGGAGCCGAGGCCGCGGCCGTGCGGGATGCGGTTGGCGCAGACGACCTCGAGGCCGCGCGGCTGTCCGCCCAGCAGGTCGAAGGCCGTGCGCAGGGAGCGTACGAGCAGGTGGCTCTCGTCGCGCGGGAGCGTCTCGGCGCCCTCGCCGGCGATGTCGACGTGCAGCCCGGAGTCGGCGACCCGGACGACGACGTCGTCGTAGAGCCCCAGCGACAGGCCGAAGGCGTCGAAGCCCGGGCCGAGGTTGGCGCTGGTGGCGGGGACGCGCACCCGTACGGCGGCGGCGCGGAACGCTGGACCGGCCATCGCTCGTTGACTCTCCTTGATCGCGAAAACGGTGTTTCAGACAACGGGTATTCAAGAGAAGTACTCGGGAACCCGGGGGCCGTTCGGGTCGCGGGGGCGACAACGGCGACGACACCGCGCAGATGCGTCGGGGCGGGTTCGGTACAGCCTATCGAAGGAAGGTTCTGTGGCGACATAGGGCGCACAGGAGGCGCACGATGCGTGTCGCGAGCCATCCTGTGCGCCTATGTAGGTTCCTGATCGGGTTTCACCCGATCAGGAACCGGTGGGGCCGGGTCGCTTTCAGGCCAGGCCGAGGCGCTCCGCGGCGGCGGCCGCGTCGACCGGGACGGTGACCGGCTGCGGCGCGCCGGCGACGGCCCAGTCGGGGTCCTTGAGGCCGTTGCCGGTGACCGTGCAGACGATCCGCTGGCCGGGGTCGACCTTGCCCTGCGCGGCGGCCTTCAGCAGGCCGGCGACCGAGGCGGCCGAGGCGGGCTCGACGAAGACGCCCTCCCGGGCGGCCAACAGGCGGTACGCCTGCAGGATCTCACGGTCCGTCACCTCGTCGATGAAGCCGCCCGACTCGTCGCGCGCGGCGATCGCGTAGTCCCACGAGGCCGGGTTGCCGATGCGGATCGCGGTGGCGATCGTCGACGGGTCCTTGACGACCTCGCCGCGCACGAGCGGGGCGGAGCCGGAGGCCTGGAAGCCCCACATGCGCGGGCGGTGGGTGGCGAGGCCGTCCGCGGCGTACTCGCCGTACCCCTTCCAGTACGCGGTGATGTTGCCCGCGTTGCCGACCGGCAGGACGTGGATGTCGGGGGCGTCGCCCAGCATGTCCACGATCTCGAACGCGGCGGTCTTCTGGCCCTCGATGCGGACCGGGTTGACCGAATTGACCAGCGCCACCGGGTAGTTCTCGGAGAGGCTGCGGGCCAGGGTCAGGCAGTCGTCGAAGTTGCCGTCGACCTGGAGGATCTTCGCGCCGTGCACGAGGGCCTGGCCCATCTTGCCGAGCGCGATCTTGCCCTGCGGCACGAGGACGGCCGAGACCATGCCGGCGCGGACCGCGTAGGCCGCCGCCGAGGCGGAGGTGTTGCCGGTGGAGGCGCAGATGACCGCCTTGGCGCCCTCCTCCTTGGCCCGGGTGATGGCCATGGTCATGCCCCGGTCCTTGAAGGAGCCGGTGGGGTTGGCGCCCTCGACCTTGAGGTGCACCTCGCAGCCCGTGCGCTCGGAGAGGACCTGAGCGGGGACGAGCGGCGTGCCGCCCTCACGGAGCGTGACGACCGGCGTCGTGTCCGTGACCGGAAGGCGGTCCCGGTACTCCTCGATGATGCCGCGCCACTGGTGGGTGCCCTTGTGGGTCATGGGTCCTTACTCCCCTTCAACACGCATGATGCTGGCGACACCGCGCACGGTGTCGAGCTTGCGCAGCGCCTCGACGGTCCCGGAGAGGGCGGCGTCGGGCGCGCGGTGGGTGACGACGACGAGGGAGGCCTCGCCGTCTCCGTCCTGTCGACCGTGCTGGCGCACGGTGTCGATGGATACGCCGTGCTCGGCGAAGACCGTCGCGACCTGGGCGAGGACGCCCGGCTTGTCGGCCACGTCGAGGCTGATGTGGTACCGCGTGACGACCTCGCCCATGGAGCTCACGGGCAGCTGGGTGTACGCGGACTCGCCGGGGCCCGTCGCCTCGTTGAGACGGTTGCGGCAGACGGCGACGACGTCGCCGAGCACGGCCGAGGCGGTCGGCGAGCCGCCCGCCCCGGGGCCGTAGAACATGAGCCGCCCGGCGGCCTCCGCCTCGACGAAGACCGCGTTGTACGCCTCGCGGACGGAGGCGAGCGGGTGGCTGAGCGGGATCATCGCGGGGTGCACGCGCGCGGTGACGGACCCGCCGTCGGCGGCCCGCTCGCAGATCGCGAGCAGCTTGATGGTGCAGCCCATCTGCTTGGCGGAGGCGAAGTCCGCGGCGGTGACCTCGGTCATGCCCTCGCGGTAGACGTCGTCGAGGCGCACGCGCGTGTGGAAGGCGATCCCGGCGAGGATGGCGGCCTTGGCGGCGGCGTCGAAGCCCTCGACGTCGGCGGTCGGGTCGGCCTCGGCGTACCCGAGGGCGGTGGCCTCGTCGAGCGCCTCGCTGTATCCGGCGCCGGACGTGTCCATCTTGTCGAGGATGAAGTTCGTGGTGCCGTTGACGATGCCCATCACGCGGTTGATCTTGTCGCCGGCGAGGGACTCGCGCAGCGGTCGGATGAGCGGGATGGCACCGGCGACGGCGGCCTCGTAGTACAGGTCCTGCCCGTGCCGCTGGGCGGCGGCGTACAGGCTCGCGCCGTCCTGGGCCAGCAGCGCCTTGTTGGCCGAGACGACGGAGGCGCCGTGCTCGAAGGCGGTGGTGATGAGGGTGCGGGCCGGCTCGATCCCGCCGATGACCTCGACGACGACGTCGATGTCCCCGCGTTTGACCAGGGCGGTCGCGTCGGTGGTGATCAGCTCGGCGGGGACTCCCCCGCGGACCTTGTCGGGCCGGCGGACGGCCACACCGGCGAGCTCGACCGGTGCGCCGATGCGCGCGGCGAGGTCGTCGGCGTGCGTCGTCATGATGCGCGCCACCTCTGAGCCGACCACTCCACAGCCCAGCAGCGCCACCTTCAGCGGACGCGTACGCATCATCCGACCTCGTTTCTCGTACTACTTCGTCGTCGTATTTCTACGGTGGAACCAGTCTCACTCACCGGACGGGGGTTTCAGCCCCTCGTCCGGATCCTGAGACATCTATTTCATCACTCGACTATTTCACCACGCGACGATTTCCTCAGCCGACGTCGAGACGCAGGAGATCTTCCTCCGTCTCGCGCCGGACGATCACCCGCGCCCCGCCGTCGCGGACGGCGACGACGGGCGGCCGGAGCGCGTGGTTGTAGTTGCTGGCCATGGAGCGGCAGTACGCGCCGGTGGCCGGCACGGCGATGAGGTCGCCGGGCGCCAGGTCCGAGGGCAGGAAGGCGTCCCGTACGACGATGTCACCGCTCTCGCAGTGCTTGCCGACGACGCGGGAGAGCATCGGCTCGGCCTCGCTGGTCCGCGAGACGAGGCTCACGCTGTACTCGGCGTCGTAGAGCGCGGTGCGGATGTTGTCCGACATGCCGCCGTCGACGCTCACGTACGTCCGCAGCCCTTCGAGCGGCTTGACCGTGCCGACCCGGTAGAGCGTGAAGGCGGTGGGCCCGACGATGGCCCGCCCGGGCTCGACGGAGATGCGGGGGGTCCGCAGCCCCGCGGCCTCGCACTCCCGCGTCACGATCTCGGACAGCGCCTTGGCGATCTCGTGCGGCTCGCGCGGGTCGTCCTCGGACGTGTACGCGATGCCGAGCCCGCCCCCGAGATCGATCTCGGGCAGCTCGACGCCGTGCTCGTCCCGCACCTCGGCGAGCAGCTGGACGACGCGCCGCGCGGACACCTCGAACCCGGCCATGTCGAAGATCTGCGACCCGATGTGGGAGTGGATCCCGATGAGCTCCAGGCCGTCGAGCCTGAGCGCCCGCCGCACGGCCTCGGCGGCCTGCCCGCCGGCCAGCGCGATGCCGAACTTCTGGTCCTCGTGGGCGGTGGCGATGAACTCGTGCGTGTGCGCCTCGACGCCGACGGTCACCCGGATCTGCACCCGCTGGCGCTTCCCGAGGGACTGCGCGACGTGGGCGACCCGCACGATCTCCTGGAAGGAGTCGAGCACGATCCGCCCGACCCCGGCCTCGACGGCCCGGCGGATCTCGTCCTCGGACTTGTTGTTCCCGTGGAAGGCGATGCGCTCGGCGGGCATCCCGGCGGAGAGGGCGGTGGAGAGCTCGCCCCCGGAACACACGTCGAGGTTGAGCCCTTCCTCCTTCAGCCACCGCACGACGGCGCGGGAGAGGAACGCCTTGCCGGCGTAGAAGACGTCGGCGTCCTTGCCGAAGGCCTCGGCCCAGGCGCGGCAGCGGGCACGGAAGTCGGCCTCGTCGAGGAAGTAGGCGGGCGTGCCGAACTCCTCGGCGAGGGCGTCGACCCCGATCCCCCCGACGGTGACGACCCCGCGCCCGTCCCGGTCCACGGTCCGGGCCCAGACCTTGGGGTCGAGCCGGTTGAGGTCGGCGGGCGGAGCTGTGTAGTGCCCCTCGGGAAGGACATCGGCGTGACGGGGCCCGGCGGGGTGGGCGGAACGGCTCATGACGACTGGCTCTTTCAGATCTGGTCGGGTGCGCTGATGCCGAGCAGGGACAGGCCACCGGCGAGCACCGTCCCGGCGGCTTCGGCGAGCGCGAGCCGGGAACGGTGGGCGGCCGAGGGTTTCTCGTCGCCGAGCGGCAGCACGGTGTGCTGGAACGCGAGCAGCGCGTCGGCGGTGGCTTCCAGGTGCCGGGCGACCCGATCGGGGGCGCGGTGGCGGGCGGCGGCGAGGAGGACGACGGGGTGGTCGCCGAGAACGCCGAGGAGCTCGGACGCGTGGAGGTCGGCGCCGAACGCGGGGGGACGGACACCGAGGGGCTCGGGCGCGCGGACGACGGCGCCGTAGGAGGGGTCGTACGAAGAGGAACGGCCGCCGAGGGGCTCGGGCTCGGGCGCGTGGGCACCGGCGCCGTAGGAGGGGGTGAAACCGAGCTGCGACGCGTTGACGAGCAGCCGCTGGACCCGGGCGTGGGCGTACCGCACGCGGAAGAGGGGGTTGCGCTCGTGCTGGACGAGGAGGGGCGGCCCGTCGAGGACCCGGTCGCGGGTCGCGGCCCGCAACACGGCCCACCGACCCGCATCGACACCGAGGAGATCGGGCCGGTACTCCCCGCCCCGCACATGGATCCGCTCGTCCCCGCCGAAGGAGGCGTCGGCCCCCTGGCTCCGGAGCAGCCGCAGGACGACTTCGGTCACGACCGCGGCGCGCCCCCGGGCCACCTCGGCGAACCGCACGACGTCCCCGGCGAGGGCGGTGCCGTGCCCGTACCGGGATCCGGCCTCCCGGATCGCCCGTACGAGCTCACCGGCCGCGTCACGGCGCAGGGTGAAGTTCAGGAAACCGGGCCCGGTGATGTCGACGGCGAGGATGCCGGGGCTCTCACGGAGCCGCTCCCGAAGGATTTCCGCGACGTCGAGGGGGGTGCGCCCGGCGGGCCGGGCGAGACTGAGCGCGACGCTGCTGGCGTACTCCCCGGTCCCACCGGGCCGGGCCCGCTCCACCTTCACGCGCGGGGGGACGTCGACCCGTAGCGCACCGTCGTCGACCGCACGGCGCACGGCGTGCTGCACGGTGAGGGAGAGGTCCGCGGGGGTCACGGGACCAGCCTAGGGGAGGAGGGGGGGCGGAACGCGAACCGGTTTCGCCATGCGGGACCGCGCCTCGGATCACCCCGCGCAGGCTCCCGGCACGTCGGCGCACCGGGGGTCCTTCACCTGGAGGCCGTCGACTGCGGCAGGTTCCTCTCCCCCGTCGGGGCCGGCCGCCCCGGGACGCTCCCGCCGCTCGCGGTGCATCAGCTGCCGCACCACGCGCACGAGCTCCGAGGGCTCGAAGGGCTTGGCGAGGAAGGCGTCGACGCCGGAGGAGACCCCACCGACCTCGTGCTCGCCGCAGGCACTGATGATCGCCACGGGCAGATGCCGGGTCCGCGGGTCGGCCCGCAACCGCTCGGCCGTCCTGATCCCGTCCAAGCGGGGCATGACGACGTCCAGGGTGACGACATCAGGACGGACCTCATGCACGACATCCAGACACTCGGCACCATCGGCCGCGGTCACGACCTCGAACCCCTCGAGTTCGAGATTGACCCTGATCAACTGACGGATCACCTTGTTGTCATCGACAACGAGCACCCGACCGGACACGCCTGACACACGAACGAGAGTAGGCCGCCCCGCACGGCTGCGTCCGGGTTTTACCCACTTCTGACCCGTGCGGGGGACGGACCCCCCGGTGACGCCCCGGAAATACCTGTTCACAGGCACGCCCACAGAGCTGGTAGGGTTCTACCCGTCGCCGCGAAACACGGCGGACGCCCCCGTAGCTCAGGGGATAGAGCAACGGCCTCCGGAGCCGTGTGCGCAGGTTCGAATCCTGCCGGGGGCACTTCGCAGGAAGTGCCAAGAGACCCCGTGATCAGCGGAAACGCTGAGCACGGGGTCTTGTCGTATGTGCAGGTGTGTGCCGGGGTGAGCGGCCGCATGCCAGGGTCCGCCGGACTGTTCGTGGACAGGTCCTCGGGACATCGGCGCAGGTCAGCCTCAGGAACTACGAAGGCCTCGGAGCAGATCCAGAGGCCGTGGGGTCGGGGCTGATCACCCTCTGCTCTCCCGTATCAAAGGGTTGTTCTCGTCGCTCAGTTCCAGCTCGTAGGGGCATCCGGAGTGGTCGAGGAGTCGCCCAGGTCATCCAGGTGGGCGGAGTCGACGCCGCCGTCGATCGGATCGATCTCCATCTGGCACCAGCCGGTCTCCAGCTCGTAGCCGTGTCAGGACGGCGAACGGGAGCTCCAGTCGGCACCGACGAACGAGCAGCCACGGCGGAGGCGTCCCGTGGCAGCCGCGGAGCGGGTCTCACGTGCTGTTGCCCAGCCCGACCCGCTGGTGATCGAGCGTCGGGCCCCATCGGACGTGTCCACGCCCGGGGTATGCGGCAGCGCGCCCGTGCTCGGTCGGCGGCGGCGCCCACACCGATGTCATCGGATACGGGCCCCTCGCCAGATCAGGGGGCGGTGTGGGCAGGGTGGTTTTCATTCCTCGCACGGCAGTTGGAGGGAGGGCGGTGCACCGATGTTCTCGATGATGTCGCGGCGTCCGGGGCAGGCGCGTCGATGTCCTCCGCGCCGGCCCGGAGCGACAGGCGGAGGGCCCCGCCCCGGTGGGTGTGCCGGGGTGGGGCCCTCCGTCTGTGTCAGGCGTGGTTACTTGACGTTGATCGCGGTCCAGGCGGCGGCGACCGCCTTGTACTGGGTGCTGCTGCTGCCGTAGAGGTCGGCGGCGGCCGAGAGGGTGGCCGTGCGGGCGCCCGCGTAGCCGGTGGTGGAGGTCATGTAGGTGGAGAGGGCCTTGTACCAGATCTTGTACGCGGCCTGGCGGCCGATGCCCGTGACCGTGGAGCCGTCGTAGGTCGGCGAGTTGTAGGTGACGCCGTTGATGGTCTTCGTGCCGCTGCCCTCGGAGAGCAGGTAGAAGAAGTGGTTGGCCGGGCCCGAGGAGTAGTGGACGTTCAGGCGGCCGACCGACTTCGACCAGTAGTCGGCGGAGCTGCCGTCCTTGCTGGGCTTGTCCATGTAACGGAGCGGCGTGCCGTTGCCGTTGATGTCGATCTTCTCGCCGATGAGGTAGTCGCCCGCGTCGGAGGAGTTGTTGGCGTACCACTCGACCGAGGTGCCGAGGATGTCGGAGGTCGCCTCGTTCAGGCCGCCGGACTCGCCGCTGTAGCGGAGGTTGGCGGTGGAGGAGGTCAGGCCGTGGGACATCTCGTGGCCGGCCACGTCGAGGGACGTGAGCGGGTGGGTGTTGCCGATGCCGTCGCCGTACGTCATGCAGAAGCAGGCGTCGTCCCAGAACGCGTTGACGTACGCGCTGCCGTAGTGGACGCGGGAGTACGCGGCGACGCCGTCGCCGCGGATGCCACTGCGGCCCAGCTCGTTCTTGTAGAAGTCCCAGGTGACGGCCGCGCCGTAGTGGGCGTCCGCCGCCGCCGTCGCGCGGTTGCTCGCGAGGCCGTTGCCCCACGTGTCCGTGGAGTTGGTGAACAGGGTGCCGGTGCCCGACGTGCCGCCGTTCAGGTCGTACGTCTTGTGGCCGCCGCGCGCGGCGTCCGTGAGGGTGTACGCGCCCGAGGTGCCGAGGGTGACCTGGCCGGCGTACATGGTGTTGCCGACGCCGGTCTCGATCGTCTCGACCGAGGACAGCTCCTTGCCGGTGGTGGCGTCGGTGACGACCTGGCGGCGGCTCGGCGTGCCGTCCTTCTGGACGCCGGTGACGGTCGTCTCCCAGGCGAGGACCGGCTTGCCGGTGGCCGCCCAGATCACCTTGCGGGCGGAGGAGACGGCCTCCTTCGCGTTCGCGGCGGAGGCGAGGGCCGCCTTGCCGGCGGTCGCGCGGTCGACGGCGGGCGTCGTGCCGGCCACGGATATCCGGGCCGAGGTCGCCTTGGTGGTGGAGCGGGCGCCCGACTTCTTCTGGTGGACGACCAGGTCGCCGCCGAGGACCGGGAGGCCCTCGTAGGTGCGCTCGTAGCGCGTGTGCACGGTGCCGTCCGCGTCCTTGACGACGTCCCGGGCGACCAGCTTCTCCTGGGCGGGCAGGCCGATGGCCCGGGCGGTGGCCGCGGCCCCGCCCTGCGCCTCGTGGATGGCGGCGGCGCGCTGGGTGCCGGTCAGCTGGATCGCCGTGGCACCGGCCTCGCGCTGGGCGTCGGCACTGGCGGAGCCGGTCTGGACGCCGACGACGACCATGGCGGCCGATGCGATCAGCGCGGCGGCTCGGGCGGTGGTACGGCGGGACGAAGACTGCTGGCGGGTCACGCGGGCTCCTTCGCTGAAAAGCGTGGGGGATGTGGGGGGGGTGTTGCGGCTGTGAGCGTGCCAGCGAAGTCGTCTGTTTGACAGGTCTGCAACAAGAATTTGACCATGTGTTGCCCGAAGGACGGTGAACTCTGTTCGCTATGCGGGGAGTTCGGGGGGCTTCGCGACCCCCACTGCCCAGATTCGGGCAGCACGAAGCCCCCTGGAGGGGCCGCCGGGGGGCTTGGGGTTCTCTGGGGCCTTTGAGTGGCCTGTGGCCTTCTGGGGCGGTTGAGTGATCGGGCTCTTCCTGGACGGTGCGCTTCCGCGGTGGCGCTTCGGTCGCGTCGCTTCCGCGGTGCGTTTCCGCGGTGGCGCTTCGGTCGCGTCGCTTCCGCGGTGTCGTTTCCGCGGTGGTGCTTCAGGTCGTTCGTCTGCGGTCCCCCTTCCTCCTCGGAGCCCCTTCCGTCCCGTCGCGTTCACCGTCCTCATGGGCGACATCGCGCCACGTCTCGAGTGGTACGGGGACCTCATGGCGCCGCCTCCCACGACCGGGGCCTCGGGGGGCGGGGACGGGCGTCTCTGAAGTTCGTGGCGATCGGGGTCGTACTCGCGGCTGGGGGTGGGGCTGCGGTCCGTACGGCAGGGCGTACGGACCGCAGCGCGCCCCCCAGGGCCTGCGGGCTCAGCGGTCGGCCCGGGAGCCGCAGCGACGCTCCGTCGAGCCGGGCGGGTTCCGGGCCCCGGGTCGCCCGGCATCGCCGCGCACCTGCGCGACCGGCCGACGCTCCGGCGGGTCCCGGCCGCTCCGGACGACGAGACCCGCGCGAGGCCCTCGCGGAGGGGTCGGCGCTCGGGTCGGTGCTGTGGGGCGGGCGGGGAAGGAGGGTCGGACCGTGCCGGGCGGGCCGGGCCCCCTCCGTACGGCACCGGTGCGTCGTACACACGGGCACCGACCGCAACTGCCTTGCTGCGCACCGTACATGGCGCAAAGAGGCCGCAACGGGCGCTCCGAGCAGGGAAGGTGTCGCCGGTTCGGCTTTGTCCTGCCTTCTGTGGTGCACACTTGCTGCCTGGCACAGCGCTCACGGGGAAGGCGGCCTGGCAATGCTGACGGGGATCGAGGAGGTCGACTGGGCCTCTCTGGGGCACGCGTACGGCCCCGCGGACGACGTGCCGGAGCTGCTCCGCGGACTCGCCTCCGCCGACCCCGCGGAGCGGGAGACCGCCCTCGACGGCATGTACGGCGCGGTGCACCACCAGGGCGACGTGTACGACTCGACGCTCGCCTGCATCCCCTTCCTCCTCGAACTCGTCGCCGACCCCGGCGTCCAGGACCGGGGCTGCATCGTCGAGCTGCTCACCAGCATCGGCGGGATCGAGCTCGACGACGACGAGGAACTGGACGAACTCGGCTCCGAGGACGAGGATTTCATCCCCGCCGCCAACTACGCGATGGCCGCCGCCGCCATCGCCGCCGGGGCCGACGTCTTCCTCGGACTCGTCTCGGACCCCGACCCCGAGGTGCGGCTCGCCGCGCCGTGCGCACTGGCCTCGCTGCACCCCGAGCCCGCCCGGGTGCTGGCCCTGCTGCGGGAGCGGCTCACCGTCGAGCGCGACACCGAGGTGCGGCTCGCGCTGGTGGCCGCCGTCGGGCGGATCGCCCTGCGGCACGCCTCGCTGCGCGACGAGACCGTCGACTGGCTCGACTGGCTCGCGCGCGCCGCGCAGGACCCCGGGCTCCGGCTCGCGGCCCTCGCGCAGCGGGCGCGCTGCGCGCCCGGCGACATCCCGGACGACGTGGTGCCGTGGGTGACGGGGCTCCTGGAGGAGATCCGGACCTCGGTCCACCGTCCGGTCGCTCCCGGCACGGAGCGGACCGCGACGCCGACCCTCATCGGGCAGGTCCGCGAGCTCCTGGAGGAGCACGCCGCAGGCCGGCCGGCCCCGTGGACCGAGGAGCTGCTGCGGACCCTGCACGCGGCGCTCGACGACCGGGTCGACGACCGGATCGCGCTGATCCTCGCGCAGCTGCGCAGCCCCGACTGGGGGCAGCGCTCGGACGCGATCTGGTTGTGCGGCGGTTTGATACGGGTCTGGCGCGGGCGGTACGAGGAGGTCGTCCGGCTCGTCGGCGCCCAGCTCCAGGATCCGGAGCCCCGGCTCCGGGAGGCGGCCACGTCCTTCCTGGAGCGGCTCTTCGAGCTCGGCGCGCCCGCCGCCGACGCGCTCGCGTCCCGCCTCGCCGCGGGACCGGGCACTGCGGGGCGGCGCGCCGGGGGGCGGCGCGTCGAGGGGCCGGACATCGCGGGAACGGACGCCGCAGGAACAGGCTTTGTGGGAAAGGGCGTTGCGGGAACGGGGTCCGCGGGGGCGGCCGGGTCCGGGCAGGACGGCGGTCAGAGCCCCTTCGTCGGGCGGTCCGGACGGGACGGGGCGCTGCTCGCGCTGGCCCGCGCCGGTGACACCCGCGCGGTCCCGCTGCTCGCCCGCGCCCTGGAGGAGGCCGAGGTGCGGCGCGAGCTGCTGTACGCCGTGGACGGGCTCGGGCCCTCCGCGGCGATGCTCGCCCCGCTGCTCCGGCGCCGGCTCGCCGAGGTCGAGTTCGACGAGCGGTTGTACGACCGGGCGGCACCGCTGCTGTACGCCCTGGCGGCCGTGCGGGGCGCCCAGGCCCTGCCGGAGGTCCTGCGGATGCTGCGCGAGGCACCGGCGAACCGGCGCGACTGGGTGCGGGAGGCCGCCCTGCGGACCCTGGCCGCCTTCGGGCCCGCCGCCCGGGAGGCCGTACCGGACATGCGAAGACTCCTGGCCGCCGATTCGGCCGCGGTGGCCACGGCGGCGGCGCGGGCCCTGTGGGCGGCCGAGGGGGACCGGGGAGACGTACTGCCCGCGCTGGAGCGGTGGCTGCGGCCGGGCACGCCGGGTGCGGACTGGTGCGCCGCCGCACAGGCCCTCGGCGAGATCGGCCCGGCGGCCGCCGCGGCGACCCCGGCCCTGCGGCCCGGTCTGGCCGCCCGGGACCTGTGGGTGCGGGTCCGCAGCGCGGCGGCGCTGTGGCGGGTGTCCGGCGAGGCCTCGGCCTCGCTCCCGGTGCTGCTCGCGGCCTGGGAGGAGAACCGGCACGCGCGCGTGGACATCGCGGAGTGCCTGGCGGAGATGGGGCCGGCGGCCTCGGAGGCGCAGCTGGTCGTCCTCACCGAGCTGACCCGCAGGCGTCGCCACAACGCCCGGGAGGGCGCCTCCGGCAGCCATGACGTCCACCTCGACGAGAAGCTGCTGACCCTGTGCCGGGCGGCGCTGGCCCGGATGGAGCGGGGGGCGTTCTAGAGCCTGGTCCCGGGGCCGCCCGAAAGGTCGATAGCCTGGTCCGGGAGCCGCCCGAAAGGTCGATCAGGGGCCCCGAAAGCCGCCCTAAGGGCCGCCGGCGGATCGTCGAAGCCTCCCCGAGGGCCCACCGGCGGGCCGACCGACAGGCCTCCGAAGGTCACCCGACGGACCACCCGACGGCCATCGGGCAAGCCGTCCGACGGGGCCACCCAGGGCGAAGGCGGTCCGATGATGAGACAAAAAGGACTTCACTCCGCATAAGGTCTACTGGGAGCCCCACCCCCTACCGACCCGACCGAGGAGCAGCGTGAGACCGCGCGGAATCCGGAGCCTCGTCGGCGTCCTGTGCGCCCTCGGCCCCGCCCTCGCGCTCACCGGCTGCGGCGGCGGCGAAGGCGGGCTCAGGAGCGCCGGTCCCACGCCCACGGCCGTGGGACCCGTCCGGCTCTGGCCCGATCTGCCGCCCGCCACGAACCCGCCGATCGACTACGGCGAGTCCGACATCCAGCGCGTCCCCGGCGTCGAGGTCGCCGACAACGACGTCCACTCCGTCGACCCGGTGGCGGTCGTCCGCGCCGAGGTGCGCGCCCGTCCCGACACGTACACCGGCGCGGACGGCCTGTACGAGCAGACCGCCCGGGCGATCGAGGCCTGCGACACCGCACCGGCCGCCTGTCCGGTCCTGCGGCCGTACTACCGCGACCTCACCGGCAACGGCCGGGACGAGCTGATCGTCGGGATCCGCATGCCGGAACAGCAGGTCGGCGTGCGGGTCTACCTCGCCGAGAACGGCGGCCTGACCCGGATCATGTCCACCGTCGACCAGGTCATCAGCGTGGAGCTGGCGGGCCGGGACCTGATCCTGCGGGTCGGTTCGGCCGGCATTCCCGGGTACGAGTACCGGACCGCCTGGTCCTGGGACGAGCAGCAGGGCAGCATGCTGCCCACCCGGGACGAGATCGTCCGGGTGAAGCCCTCCGGCACCGGGCCCTCCATGGTGCCCGCGCCCCGCCTGGTGAGCCCGACGCCGACCCCCGGCGCGACCGCCGACCGGGCCCCCGCACCCGTCCCCCTCCCCCCGGAGGCGACGCCGTGAGGGCGCCCCGGCGGCCCGCCTGGACCGCGACCCTCACCTGGAAGGCCGCGGTCTTCATCGCGGTCATGTGCTGCGCCCTCGCCGCCCTGCTCGGCGTCCTCGTCCACGTCTCGGTGGCCGACCAGACCGTGAACGACTCCCGGGAGAAGGCCCTGGCGCGGCTCACCGAGGTCAGCCGGCTCTACGAGGCGGGCGAACCGCTCCCCCGGTTCGCGGGCGTCGATCCGCCCGGCCTCCCGGCCCCGCTGCGGGCGCTCGCCGCGCGCGGGGAGCGCGGCACGATGGTCGGGGAGCACGGGGGCCGACCGACGATGTGGGCGGCGGGCCCTGCGGAAGGCCACGCGGCGGGCCCGTCGGCGGGCTCGGCGGAAGGCCCGGCGGCCGGCCCTGCGGAAGGCCACGCGGCGGGCAGCCCCACCGCGGCTCCGCCGGGCAACCCCGCCCCGGCTCCGGCCGACCGAAGCACCGCGGCTCCGGCCGACCGGCCCGCCGCGGCCCCCGCCGGCGGTCGCGCCCTCGCCGTGCGCCTCGACTACTCCCAGAGCGCCGAGACGATCGACGCGCTCGACCGTTCGATCCTCGGCTCCTCCGTCCTGGCCATCGGGGCGACCCTGCTCGTCGGCGCCTTCGCCGTCACCCGGGTCACCCGCCGGCTGCACCTCACCGCGCAGGTGGCCCGCCGGATCAGCGCCGGCGACCTCGACGCGCGCGTGGACGATCCCCGCACGAAGGACCCGACCCGGCCCCAGGACGAGGTGGCCACGGTCTCCGGGGCGCTCGACACCATGGCCTCCTCGCTCCAGCGCAAGCTGCAGAGCGAGCAGCGGTTCACCGCCGACGTGGCGCACGAGCTGCGGACCCCGCTGACCGGGCTCTCGGCCGCGGCCGAACTGCTGCCGGAGGGCCGCCCGTCGGAGCTCGTACGGGACCGGGTGCGGGCGATGCGGGGGCTCACCGAGGACCTCCTGGAGATCTCGCGGCTCGACGCCCGCACCGAGACGGTGGACCTGGCGGTGCACGAACTCGGGCCGCTCGCCGAACGGGTGGTGCGCGCCTCGGGCACGGAGACCGAGGTGCGGATCGTGCGGGACGCCACCGTGGAGACGGACCGGCGACGGGTGGAGCGGGTGCTCGGCAACCTGGTGGCCAACGCGCACCGGCACGGGGCGCCGCCGGTGGTGGTGACGGTGGACGGCCCGGTGGTGTCCGTACGGGACCACGGGCCGGGATATCCCGGGTATCTGATCGAGTCGGGGCCGCAGCGGTTCCGTACCGAGAGCGGCGGCAAGGGGCACGGCCTCGGGCTGACCATCGCGGCGGGGCAGGCGGAGGTGATCGGCGCGGAGCTGGTCTTCGGCACCGGACCGGGCGGGGGCGCCGAGGCCCGGCTGCGGCTGCCGGAGTACGTACGGTTCGACGCGCCCGGGACCGCATCCGAGGAGTGACGGCCGCCCGCGTCCGGAGCGCCTCGCCCCCACCCCAACCGTACGGAGCGTGGTCCGCCCCCGCCCGAACCGTCCGGGGCCCCCCGCCCCAATCGGCCGGAGGGCCCCGCCCCCCGCACAAGCCGACCGGAGCACCCCTCCCCGCCCCCACACAAACACGGCACACCGTCACACAAAAGGGACATAGGGCATACCGCTTGCTACGTTGCGGCCATGACCGCACCCCCGCCCGGCATCCGCGTCCCGAAGCGGCGCGGCGTGGAGCTCTCGCTCCTGATCGGCGCGGTCCTGATCTGCGTCCTGGGCTACGCCGAGGTCGGGCTCGCCCGCAGCGGCGCCGTGCCGCCCGACGCCGCCCGTTACGGGGCCGGGCTCGGGCTGCTCGCGCTCCTCGCCCACCTCGCGGTCCGTTTCCGCGCCCCGTACGCCGACCCCCTGCTGCTGCCGATCGCGGTCCTGCTCAACGGCCTCGGCCTCGTGCTGATCTACCGCCTCGACCTGGAGACGCCGAGGGACCAGGCGGCGACGACGCAGCTGGTCTGGTCGACGGTCGGGGTGGCGCTGTTCATCGTGGTCGTCCTGCTGCTGCGCGACCACCGGACGCTCCAGGGGTACGCGTACGTCTCGGTGGCCGCCGCGCTCGCCCTGATGATCCTGCCGATCTTCTTCCCCGCCGTGAACGGCGCCAAGATCTGGATCAGGATCGGCGGGCTCTCCTTCCAGCCGGGCGAGTTCGCCAAGATCCTGCTCGCGGTCTTCTTCGCCGCGTACCTCGCCGCCAACCACAACGCGCTCGCGTACGCCGGCCGCCGGATCTGGAAGTTCCAGTTCCCGACGGGCCGGGTCCTCGGGCCGATCGTGGCGATCTGGCTGCTCAGCGTCGGCGTCCTCGTCCTGGAACGGGACCTCGGCACCTCGCTGCTCTTCTTCGGCCTCTTCGTGGTCATGCTGTACGTGGCGACCGGCCGGACCGGCTGGATCGCGGTCGGGCTCGTCCTGGCCTCCGCGGGCGCCTTCCTCGTCGGCTCGCTCGAACCGCACGTCCACAGCAGGGTGCAGGACTGGCTCGATCCGTACGCCTCGATCCGCGCGGGCGAGGGGCCGGGGCAGCTCGCCCAGTCGCTCTTCGCCTTCGCCGCGGGCGGGATGCTCGGCAGCGGGCTCGGTCTCGGCCATTCCGTCCTCATCGGCTTCGCCACCAAGTCGGACTTCATCCTGGCGACGGCCGGCGAGGAGCTGGGACTCGTCGGCCTCACCGCGCTCTTCCTGCTGTACGCGCTGCTCGTCGCCCGCGGCTACCGCGCCGGCCTCTCGCTGCGCGACCCCTTCGGGCGGCTGCTCGCGATCGGCCTCGCCTCGATCGTGGCGCTCCAGGTCTTCGTGATCGCGGGCGGGGTGATGGGGCTGATCCCGCTGACCGGCATGGCGATGCCGTTCCTGGCCCAGGGCGGTTCCTCGGTCGTCACCAACTGGGTGATCGTCGCGCTCCTCATCCGGGTCAGCGACTCGGCCCGCGCGCCCCAGCCGGACGCCACCGACACCGGGGAACTCGCCAAGGTCGGGGAGGCCGCGCGGTGACCGGCTCCGGCCCCCGCGGAGACCGGCCGGGGACCGGCTCCGGCACCCGAGGAGGTCCGATGGTCCGGTACATCCGGCGGGCGGCGGCGCTCTGCCTCGTCCTCCTGGCGGCGCTGCTCGTCAACGCCGCCCGCGTCATGGTCCTCGAGGCCGACTCCCTCGACGACGACCCGGCCAACCGGCGGATCGCGATCGACCGGTACGCGCGGCCGCGCGGCGAGATCGTCGTCGACGGGAAGCCGGTGACCGGCTCCCGGGACAGCGGGCAGCAGCTGCGCTGGGAGCGGACGTACGAGCAGGGCCCGTTGTACGCGCCGCTGACCGGCTACGCCTCCCAGACGTACGGCACGACGCTCGTCGAGCACGCCGAGGACGGGATCCTCGCGGGCACCGACCCGATGCTCGCGCCGCTGCCCCTCTGGGACGACCTCACCCGCGGCCGGCGGCCCGGCGGCGACGTGGTGACGACGATCCGCGCCTCCCTGCAGGAGGTCGCCTTCCGGGGGCTCGACGGGAAGCGGGGCGCGGTCGTGGCGGTCGAGCCGTCCAGCGGCCGGATCCTCGCGCTCGTCAGCTCGCCCTCGTACGACCCGGGGGTCCTCTCCGGGACCGGACGGGGCGTCAAGGACGCCTGGCGGCGCCTGAACGCCTCGCCGAACCAGCCGATGCTGAACCGGGCGCTGCGGCAGACGTACCCGCCGGGCTCCACCTTCAAGATCGTGACGGCCGCGGCGGCCCTGGACGCGGGGGCGGTGCGGGACGTGGAGGCGCCGACGGACACCCCGGACCCGTTCGTGCTGCCCGGCACCCGGCAGGTGCTGCCGAACGAGGCGACGGGCTGCGGCGACGCCTCCCTCGCGTACGCGATCCAGTGGTCGTGCAACACGGTGATGGCCGGGCTCGGGGTGGAGGTGGGGCTGCCGGGGATGGTCGACGCGGTGGAACGGTTCGGCTTCAACGACACGGGGCTGCGGGTGCCGTCCTGGGTGGCGAAGTCCAACTTCGACCGGAGGATGAGCGCGGACCAGCTGGCGCTGTCGTCGATCGGGCAGTTCGACACGACGGCGACCCCGCTCCAGATGGCGATGGTGGCGGCGGCCGTCGCCAACAACGGGGAGATCGCCCGCCCGTACCTCGTCGACCGCACGACGACCTCCGGCGGCACGACCGTGCACCGCACGGGCCGCCGCAGCTACCGGCAGGCGATGAACCCCTCGACGGCGATGCAGCTGCAGCGGCTGATGGTGCGGGCCGTGGAGGAGGGCACGGGGACCAACGCGGCGATCCCCGGGGCCCGGGTCGGCGGCAAGACGGGCACCGCCCAACACGGCTTCGGCAACACGGGCACCCCGTACGCCTGGTTCATCGCCTGGGCGCAGGCGGACGACGCGGCCCAGCCGGCGGTGGCGGTGGCGGTCGTCGTCGAGGACGCGGAGGCCTCCCGTACGGACATCAGCGGGGGCGGCAGCGCGGCGCCGATCGCGAAGGCCGTGATGGAGGAGGCGCTGCGGCTGGAGGCGGAGGCGCGGAATCCGTAACCGGGTCGCCCGGGTCCTCCGGGCTCCCCGCCCTCGGCCCCTCCCCGCGATCAGCCGATCGGCTTGCGGATCTCGGCGCGGATCCGGACCGTCTTCTCCGCGAGTCCGGCCAGGTCGACGTCCTTCGGGTCGGCGGTGGCCTCCCCGGCGCCGACGAGGGCGACGGCGGCGGCGGTGTTCTCGTCGCCCCAGGCGCACATGGGCAGCGTCGTCGTGCTCAGTCCGTCCTTCGAGGTGGTGACCTGGCAGCTGACGGTCACGTCGTACCCGGCGGGGGTGAAGTTCCTGGGCTTGACGACGAGCGTGGAGCCCTTGTCCGTGGCGGCCCCCTCGAGGATGGACGAGCGGGTGGTGCCGGGGTTCTTGATCTGCCCGTACATCCCGGAGAGCACGAGGACGGACCCGTCCTTGCCGCTGTACTGCCCGACCGCCGCCTTCGCGTCCTTCACGGTGAAGTCGGGGGTGTCCTCGATCTCCTTGCCCTGGGTGTCGGAGAGGTCGGAGAGGAGGGTGAACTCGCCGTCGAGGACGGTCTGCGGGACGACCAGCTTGTGCTTCGCCTCGGGGAAGGGACCGGTGACGCGGTCGAGCCCGGCCTTGACCCCGTAGCCTATGCCGCCGACCACGACCAGGGAGCCGAGGACGATGGCGACGACGGCTCCGGCCGACAGCTTCTTCTTCGGCGGCCCCACGGGCGGCCGCCCCCAGGCCCCCGTGCCCGGCCCGGGGTACGGAGACGGGGCTCCCTGCGGGGGGTACCCCGGCGGAGGGCCCTGCGGGGCCCCGTACGCGCCGGGCTGCTGCGGGGGCGGTACGGGTCCCCCGTACGGGTGGTGGGGCGGCGGGCTCGACGGTGGCGGCATGGTCATGACCAGCACGCTACGTCACCCCGGTGACCGCCCCGCACCCCTCCCTCCCCTACGTCCCCTCCACCGCTCCCTCCTCGATCGCGGCCTCCACCTCGGCGGCCCGCTCCGCCTCCTCCGCCGCGAACCGTTCGCGGTCCAACGCCTCCGCGATCTCCTCGTCCTGGCTCATCAGCAGGTCGAGGTTGGAGTCGCCGAGATCGAAGACGCCCATGTCCAGGTAGGCCTTCTGGAGGCGTTCGCCCCAGAGGCCGATGTCCTTGACGCAGGGCACGATCCGGCTGAAGAGGAGCCTACGGAAGAGGTGCAGGAACTCGCTCTGCTCGCTGAGGTCCTCCGCCTCCTTCTTCGGGATGCCGAAGTTCTCCAGGACCTCGACCCCGCGCAGCCGGTCGCGCATCAGGTGACAGCCCTCGATCACGAACTCCTCGCGCTCGCGGAGCTCGGCGTCGGTGAGCTGCTTGTAGTAGTCGCGCAGGGCCATCCGGCCGAAGGCGACGTGCCGGGCCTCGTCCTGCATCACGTACGCGAGGATCTGCTTCGGCAGCGGCTTGTCGGTGGTGTCGCGGATCATGCCGAAGGCGGCGAGGGCGAGGCCTTCGATGAGGACCTGCATGCCGAGGTAGGGCATGTCCCAGCGGGAGTCGCGCAGGGTGTCGTCGAGGAGGCCCTCGAGGTTGTCGTTGATCGGATACAGCATCCCGATCTTCTCGTGGAGGAAACGCCCGTAGATCTCGGCGTGCCGGGCCTCGTCCATGGTCTGGGTGGCCGAGTAGAACTTGGCGTCCAGGTCGGGCACGGACTCGACGATCCTGGCGGCGCAGACCATGGCGCCCTGCTCGCCGTGGAGGAACTGGCTGAACTGCCAGGAGGAGTAGTGCCGGCGCAGGTCGCCCTTGTCCTTCTCGGTCATCTTCGCCCAGTGGCGGGTGCCGTGGAGGGTCAGGACCTCGTCGGGGGTGCCGAGCGGGTCGTACGGGTCGACCTCGATGCCCCAGTCGATCCGGGTGGCGCCGTCCCACTGCTTGTCCTTGCCCTTCTGGTAGAGGGCGAGGAGGCGTTCGCGGCCGTCGTCGTAGTCCCAGGAGAAGCGGGCGGCGCCGGCGGCGGGGACCTCCCAGACGGGTCCGGCGGGGGCGTTCACGTAGAGGTCGTGCGTCGACACTGACGACTCCTTCCGTCCGTTTGCAGCAGGCTCACACGTTGCTAGACGGATCGTCAACAAGTCGTACAGGAAGGATTTCCGGCCTTGTCGCGGGAGTTCGCCCGGGCCGGGCCGCGGCGAGACCGCGCGGACCTCTTCCGCCCGCTCCGTCCGGTTCGCCGGCCCCGGGGTGGACGAGACCGTGGGCCGGGGCCTGCGCGAGCCGTGGGGCGGGGCGTGCGCGGGATGGGCCGGGGCGTGCGCGGGATGGGGCGGGGCGTGCGCGGGGTGGGGCGGGGCGTCGGCGCCGGAAGTCCTCCGGCCGCTCGCCCGAGGGACGCGCTCCGCGGTTACGCTGCGGTCCATGACGAGCGCCGCCACCCCCGCGTACCGCAGGCTCAGCGTCGAGGAGCGGCGCGGGCAGCTCCTCGACACCGCCCAGGGGCTCTTCGCCCACCGGGCGCCCGAGGACGTCTCGCTCGACGACGTCGCCGAGGCGGCCGGCGTCTCGCGCCCCCTCGTCTACCGCTACTTCCCCGGCGGCAAGCAGCAGCTGTACGAGGCGGCCCTGCGCTCCTCCGCCGACGCCCTGAACCGCTGCTTCACCGAGCCGCCGGTCGGGCCGCCGACGGAGCGGCTCGGCCGGGTGCTCGACCGCTACCTGGACTTCGTCGACGGGCACGACGCCGGGTTCAGCGCGCTGCTCCGCGGCGGCAGCGTCGCCGAGACCTCCCGGACCTCCGCGATCGTGGACGAGGTGCGGCGGGCCGCCGCCGAGCAGATCCTCGTCCACCTCGGGGCGGAGCGGCCGGGCCCCCGGCTCGGCATGCTCGTCCGGACGTGGATCGCCGCCGTCGAGGCGGCCTCGCTCATCTGGCTCGACGAGGGGAAGCGGCCGTCGGCGCCGGAGCTGCGGGACTGGCTCGTCGACCACCTCATCGCCCTGCTGGCGGCGACCACGGCGAGCGACGAGGAGACGGCGGGGGTCGTGAAGCGGCTCCTCGCGCAGGAGACCGCCGAGGGGCCGGTGGCGACGCTGGCCCGACGGATGGTCCCGGTGGTGGGCGAGGCGGCGCACCTGCTGTGAGGCCCGGGGGCCGGCGGCCCGGGGCCGGGGGAGACTGTGGGGGTGAAGAGCGAGAACACCTCCTTCCGCGGCGGCCCCCTCGACGGCCGGGTCCTGCCGATCCTGCTCGGCCCGACCGGCCACCCGCCGAAGTGGTACGAGGTCCCGGTCCCGGCGCACGACGGACGGCCGCCGACCCTGTACGCCTACCGGCGCGAGCCCGCGGGCTACACGAAGCGCCTCGGACTCCAGCGCGGCTGGGTCTACGTGTACGTTCCCGAGGGGCGGGAGCGGCGCGAGCTGAAGTGGCCGTGGTCGAAGCCGACGCCCAGGCCGGAGCCGGAGTCGGAGCCGACGTCCAAGCCGGAGCCGAACGAGTGACGTGGAGGGGCGCGCCCCGATTCGTACGGTAATCGCATGAAGTGACTTGTCATCATCCCCATGGAGGTGGTGACGTGTCGCGAAGGCTGCTGCGCACGGTCCGCACGGGGGCGCTCGCCGCGGCGACGGCGGCGCTCACGGGGGTGCTCCCGGCGGCGGGCGCCGCCCCGCACCCGCCCGTGGCCCCCCCGGCGGAAGCCCCGATCGCCTGGGCGGACCCCGCGGCGGAACCGGTCGGCCCGGTCGATCCCGCCGCCGCACCGGCCCCGGCGAGCACGGGCCCGGGTCCGGGTGCGGGTGCGGGTGCGGATCCGGGTACGGGTCCGGGTCCGGGTACGGGTCCGGGTCCGGGTGCGGATCCCGGTACCGATCCGGTCGACGCCGACCCGGCGCCCCCGCCCTCCCCCGCCGCCACCCCGCCGGCCGAAGGCACCGGCCCCACGGCCGCTCCCCCCACCCCCGCCTCCGCCTCCGCCTCCGCCGAGGACGACGCCGCCGCGCTTCCCGCCCCCGGTGGGAGCTCCGTCGGCGGGCTGCTCACCCGGCTGCGGACGTCGTACCAGCAGGCCGAGGCCGCGACCGAGCGGTACAACGCCGCGGAGGAGGCGCTGAAGCGCCAGGCCGCCGACACGAAGAAGGTCACCGCCCGGCTCACCGCCGCCCGGACGGCGCTGGCGCAGGGCCGTGCCGCGGCCGGGCGGATCGCCCGGGACCAGTACCAGGGCAGGTCCGACTTCTCGCCGTTCCCCCCGTACCTGCGGCTGTTCTTCGCCGCGGACCCCCAGTCGGCCCTGGACGAGGGGCACCTGATGGCCCGTGCGGCCCGCGACCGGGCCACCGCCGTCGCCCGGCTCACCAGGGCCGAGCGGCAGGCCGACGGCCTCGCGAGCGCCTCCCGCAAGGCCCTGGACCGGCAGCAGGGGCTCGCCGCCGCGCAGCGCACCCGGCGCGACGAGGTGCGGGCCAAGCTGCTCGAGGTGGAGAAGCTGCTCGCCGCCCTGTCGCCGGACCAGCTGACCCGGATCACCGAGCTCGAACGGGTCCAGACCGCCGGCGCGCAGCGCGAGCTGCTGGACTCCGGGGCCCTGGACGGCCCGCGCGCCCCGTCCCGGGCGGGCGCGGAGGCGCTGCGCTTCGCGGTGGACCAGATCGGCAAGCCGTACGAGTGGGGGGCGGAGGGCCCGGAGGCGTACGACTGCTCGGGGCTGACGCAGCAGGCGTGGGCGGCGGCCGGCCGGGAACTGCCGAGGACCAGCCAGGAGCAGTGGGAGGGCCTGCCCCGGGTGCCGCTGGCCGAGCTCCGCCCCGGCGACCTGGTGGTCTACTTCCCGGGCGCGACCCATGTGGCCCTCTATCTGGGCGAGGGCCTGGTGGTGCAGGCCCCGCGACCGGGCGGGAAGGTGAAGGTCTCCCCGCTCGCGGCGAACCCGGTGCTCGGGGCCGTGCGGCCCGATCCGGGGGCGACGGCCCTGGAGGCGTACGTCCCGCCCGAGCTCCCCGCCGGTGCCGGGGACGGCGGCGACGAGGGCTACGACCGGAACTGAACTCCCTTCCACCACCTCCCCCTTGCCCCCCGCGCCCTCCCCACCCCCCTTGCCCTCGCGAGTAATAAGCAACATGCTTGACGGGTCCTTACCGACGGCCGACCGCCCCTCCCGGACACGGAGCCCCGTCATGCCCAGAACGCTGCCGGACACCCGGCCCCAACGCGTGCTCGCCGCCTCGAACCTCGTCAACGCCGTCGGCAGCGGCCTCTTCCTGACCGCCGGAGTGCTGTACTTCACCCAGGCCGTGCGCCTCCCGGCCGCCGCCGTCGGGCTCGGGCTCGGCGTCGCCGGACTGCTCTCGCTGGCCGTGGGGATCGCCGTCGGTCACCTCGCGGACCGGCGCGGCGCGCGCGGGGTCCTCGTGACCACCCTGGCGGTGCAGGCGCTCGCCACGGCGGCCTTCGTACTCGTCGACGGCTTCCGGCCGTTCGTCCTCGCCGTCTCCGCGGCCACCGGCGCGAAGGCGGCCGGCCTCGCCGCCCGGGCTCCGCTCGTCCGGCACCACGGAGGGGACCGGCCGCAGGAGTTCCGCGCCCACCTGCGGGCCGTGACCAACATCGGCATCTCCCTCGGCGCGCTCCTCGCGGGGTGGGCGGTCCAGGTCGGCACCCTCGACGCCTACCGGGTCCTGGTCGCCGGGAACGCCCTCGCGTTCGCGGCCTCCGCCGCCGTCCTGCTCCTGCTGCCGCCCCTCGCCCCCGCGCCCGTCGCCCACGGGCCCCGGTGGGTCGCGCTGCGGGACCGGCCCTACCTGGCGCTCACCGCGCTCGACGGGGTCATGGCGATCCAGTTCAAGGTGCTCACGGTCGCGGTCCCGCTCTGGCTCGTGGGGTCCACCACCGCCCCGCACTGGCTCGTCTCCGGCACCATGCTCACCAACACCGTCCTCGTCGTCGGCCTCCAGGTGCGGGCGAGCCGGGGCGTCGACTCGCCCCGGGCCGGCGGCCGCGCCTACCGGCGCGCGGGGGCGGCCTTCCTCGTCTCCTGCGCCCTCGTCCCGCTCTCCGCCGGGACGCCCGTCGCGGTGGCCGTGGCCCTCCTCCTGACCGCCGTGGTCGTCCACACGGTCGGCGAGCTCTGGCACGCGGCGGGCGGCTTCGAGGTCTCGTACGCCCTCGCACCGCCCCACGCCACCGGTCAGTACCTGGGCGTCTTCGGTCTGGGCTCCGGTCTCTCCGAGGCCCTCGGCCCCGGGCTGCTCATCGCGCTCTGCATCGGCTGGGGCCGGCCCGGCTGGTTCGCCGTGGGGGCCCTCTTCGCCCTGACCGGCCTCCTGACCCCGCTCGCCGTCCGGCGCGCGGAGGCGGGCCGTCAGTCGCTGAAGAGGGAGATGACCCCGAGCACCCAGACCCCCGCGAAGACGACCGTCCCCATCAGGCAGCCGGCGCCCGCGACGAAGCCGCCGAGCGACCACCTGCCGGTGTCCGGCTCGTGTTCCTCGGCCGCGTCCTCCTCGTAGGAGGCGGGATCGTCCCAGTCGACCGGCCGCCCCAGCTCCTCGGTGCGGGCCGCCCGCACGGACACGAGCTGCCGCTCGGCGAACGCGGTGGCGGCCAGCGCCTCGGGCCCGCGCCACGCGAGGGCCTTCATGCGCCGCCCGGGAGACCCGTACCGCTCCTCGAAGGCGGCGGTCTCGTCCGGACGCCGGTCCTCCTCGAGGTACGACCACCGCCCCGCCTGCGCCGCGTCGCCGTACATCCGGTACACCTCGGCCAGCCGGTGGCGGAGGGTCAGGTCGTACGGGAAGGAGGAGACGAGTCCGCGCAGGCGCTGGCGCGCCATCGGCACGCGACCGGCGGCCAGGTCCGCGTCCACGCGGGCGAGGGTCTGTGACAGGGGCATGCCCCATGATCGGACACGGGGAGGCGCCGGATCGACCGGTTTTCGGAGCCGCCGGACCGCACCGACCGGTTTTCGGAGCCGCCGCACCGACCGGTTTCGGGAGCCGCCGGACCGGCCGGATCCCGACGGCCGGATCCCAGGGGGCTCGGTGACGGCGGATCCGGCGGCCGGGCCCGGCGCGCGGGCACCGGCCGGCGGCGGCCCGCTAGCCGGCGGAGACCTCGGCCAGGTAGGCGTTCGTCTTCTCCGGGTCGAAGAAGAAGTTCTCGAAGTCCGCCGGGTCGTTGAAGCCGTTGGCGAAGCGGTCGGCGACGGGCTGGAGTCGGCCGGCCGCGCCGAGCAGGTTCAGGACGTGCTCCGGCGGGGGCGCCAGCATCGCGTTCGTCCACTTGGTGACGTGCTGGGCCGTCTTCCAGTAGCGGTCGAAGGCGCCCTGCATCCACTCCTCGTCGAAGGGCTCGTCGCCCTGTTCGACGATGGCGGCGAGGTACGCGGCGGCGCACTTGGACGCCGAGTTGGAGCCCTGGCCGGTGATCGGGTCGTTGGCGACGACGACGTCGGCGACGCCGAGGACCAGACCGCCGCCGGGGAGCCGGCCGATGGGGTTGCGGACGGTCGGCGCGTACCGCCCGGCGAGGGTGCCGCCCGCGTCGGTCAGCTCGACCTTCGTCGCCCGCGCGTACTCCCAGGGGGTGAACCTCTCCATCAGCTCCAGCGTCAGCGCCAGGTGCTCGGAGGGGTCCTTGACGCCCTGGAAGACGTCGAGCGGGCCGCCGGGAACGCCCTCCCAGAAGAGGATGTCGGCGCGGCCGCCGATGGTGAGGGTCGGCATGACGAAGAGCTCGCCGACGCCCGGGACGACGTTGCAGCGGACCGCGTCGAAGTCCGGGTGCTCGGGGCGCGGGCCGAGGCCGTGGACGTACGCGACGGCCAGGGCGCGCTGCGGCTCGCTGTACGGCGAACGGGAGGCGTCCCGGCCGAACATGGAGACCAGCTCGCCCTTTCCGGCCGCGACGAGCACCAGGTCGTAGCCGCGGGAGAAGTAGTCCAGGTCGCCGACGGCCGCGCCGTGGATCACCAGCTGGCCGCCGCGCTGGGCGAAGGTGTCCATCCAGCCGGCCATCTTCACGCGCTGGTCGACGGACTGGGCGTGGCCGTCGAGCCTGCCGACCCAGTCGATCAGACGGGTGGACTCGGGGCCGGCGACGGAGACGCCGAGGCCCTCGATCCTCGGGGCCTGGGACTCCCAGAAGTCGAGGCCGAGGTCCCGCTCGTGCTGGAGGGCGGTGTCGAACATGCACTGCGTGGACATGACCCGGCCGGTCCGGATCTCGTCCGCGGTCCGGTTCGACATGAGGGTGACCTCGTACCCCTGCGACTGGAGTCCGAGGGCGAGCTGCAGGCCGGACTGGCCGGCGCCGACTATGAGTATCTTCCGCATGGGCGGGGCTCCTGGCGTGACGGGTCGAACTGTTCGGGGGGGCGGGCTATTCGGGCGTGGCGTCGAGGGCGTGCGCGACCATCGTGAGCAGGCTCTCGACGACGCTGTACCGCTTGCGCGCGTCCATGATCACCACGGGCACGTGCGCGGGCACGGTCAGGGCCTCCCGCACGTCGTCCGCCTCGAACAGCTCGGTGCCCTCGAAGTGGTTGACGGCCACGATGTACGGCAGCCCGCAGCTCTCGAAGTAGTCGAGCGCCGGGAAGCAGTCGGTGAGCCGGCGGGTGTCGGCGAGCACGATCGCCCCGATCGCCCCGCGCACCAGGTCGTCCCACATGAACCAGAAGCGCTGCTGTCCCGGCGTGCCGAAGACGTACAGCACCAGGTCGTTGTCGAGGGTGATCCGGCCGAAGTCCATCGCCACCGTGGTGGTGAGCTTGTCCGGCGTGGCGGTGAGGTCGTCGGTCTCCTCGCTCGCCCGGGTCATCAGCGCCTCGGTCTGGAGCGGGGTGATCTCCGAGACCGCGCGGACGAAGGTGGTCTTGCCGACGCCGAAGCCGCCCGCGACGACGATCTTCGTCGCGATCGGGGCGCGGGAGTGGTCGAGCTGCCAGTCCTGGGCGCCCTCTTCGGTGTCGACCCCGGCGGCGGTTCCGTCGGCGACCGGTTCGCGCGGTTCGGACCCCGGCTGGGCGGGGATGCCGACGGCGACCGTCGGCGTTTCGGAGACGGCGGTGGCGTCAGAGACGACGGAGTCCACTCAGCACCCTTTCGAGGAGCGCGCGGTCGGGCTGGCCGGTGCCGTGACCGGTCCCGTACACACGGATCTTTCCCTGGTCGGCCAGGTCGCTGAGCAGCACCCGGACGACCCCCAACGGCATCTTCAGAAGCGCCGAGATCTCCGCGACCGTCCGCATCCGGCGGCAGATCTCGACGATGGCCCGCATCTCCGGCATCAGCCCGCGGGCGGCGGGCCCGCCGTCCGTCAGGACCTTGCGGGCGGCGGGCGCTTCGAGCGCCGCCACGAAGGTCTCGACGAGCAGGATGTGGCCGAAGCGGGTCCGGCCGCCGGTCAGCGAGTACGGGCGCACGCGCGCGGGGCGCCGGCCCTCCCCCCGTACCGGCAGGTTGAAGGCGTGGTGCGCGGAGGACATGGCCGTCACTGGGTGCTCTCCATCGACTTGCGCAGCTCGCTGCGGACTTCGGGGGTGAGTACGTGACCGGCGCGGCCCACGAAGAGCGCCATGTGGTACGCCACGACGCTCATGTCGCAGTCGGGCGTGGCGTGCACGCCGAGCAGCGAGCCGTCGCTGATCGACATGACGAAGACGCTGCCCTCCTCCATCGCCACCATCGTCTGCTTGACGCCGCCGCCGTCCATCAGGCGGGCCGCACCGATGGTGAGGCTGCCGATGCCGGAGACGATGGTGGCCAGGTCGGCGCTGGAGCCGCGCGGCCCGTCGGGGCGGCCGGCGTCCTCGGCGGCCGGTGCGGCCTGCTGGGTGGCCGGGTCCGACGAGAGCAGCATCAGGCCGTCGGAGGAGACGACGGCCACCGAGCGGACACCCGGGACCTCCTCCACCAGATTCCCCAGCAGCCATTGCAGGTTGCGGGCTTCCGTGCTCAGTCCGAACGTTCCCGTCGCGGTCAACTGCGTGCCTCCTCGACTGTGTCCCCCGTGTTCTCCCCTGTACGTGCGGTCTTCGTGGCTTCTGTGCCCGTCGTGCCCAGCTCCGCCTCCACGTCCCGGCGTCCCGCCTCGGCGCCCTGGTGGAAGCCGCCGAGCCGGCGGCGCAGGGCCTCCGCGTCCACGCCGCCCCGGCGGGGCGCGGTGGGGGCGGCGGGCTGGCGGACCACCTGCGGGGTGCGCTTGGGCAGCCCCTTGTCGGTGACGCGCTCCCACTGCGCGGGGCGCGGACCGGGCACCGTCCCGTCGGCGGCGGTCGCCTCGGCGGGGGCCGCCTCCTCGCCGTCGGCGGCGCGCTCGTGGGTGTCCGGCTCCGGCGGCGGGTCGGGCAGCCGGACCTGGAGCGTGGTCTCGGAGACGGACTCGTACGACGGCTCGGGCGCGGCCTCCGGCTCGGGGGCGTGCGCGGGCTCGTAGGCAGCCTCCGGTTCGGTGCCGTGCGCGGGCTCGGGGGCCGTCTCCGGCTCGTGGGCCGCCTCCGGCTGGGGGGCCGGTTCCGGCTCGGGGGCGTGCGGCGGCTCCTGCGCCTGCTCCCGCGGCTGCTCCTGTGCCTGCCGCTGTTCCGTGTTCGCCGTCAGGAACGCGGCCTCCGCCGCCTCCACGAGGGGGTCGCGGTGCCGGGGCGGCAGGGTGTTGGAGTTGGCCTCCGCGATCGAGCCGGGCAGCTGGATCGCGGGCGCGGTGCCGGCGACCCGTACGGGCTCCGACACGGCCGTCGGCGGGGCGGTCGGCAGCAGGGGCAGCGGCAGGACCACGACGGCCGCCGTGCCGCCCTGCTTCTGCTCGCGCAGCTCGACGCGCACCCCGTGGCGGGCGGCGAGCAGGGCGATGACCCGCATGCCGAGCCCCTCGCCCTCGAAGGCCTCCGGGTCGGCCTCGGCGAGGCGCGCGTTGAGCTCGGCGGACCGGGAGGCGGTCATGCCGATGCCCGAGTCCTGCACGGAGAGCATCACCTCGCCGCTCTCCAGGAGCCAGCCGGAGAGTTGGACCTCGGCGTCGGGCGGCGAGAAGGAGGTGGCGTTCTCCAGGAGTTCCGCGACCAGGTGGCTCAGGTCGTCCGCGGCGAAGCCGGCGACCTGGGCGTGCGGCGGCAGCGCCTGGATGGTGACCCGCTCGTACCGCTCGATCTCGCTGACGGCCGCGCGCAGCACGTCGACGAGCGGCACGGGCCCGGCGTGGCCGTGGACGTGCTCGTGGCCGGCGAGGACGAGGAGGTTCTCGCTGTGGCGGCGCATGACGGTCGCCATGTGGTCGAGCTTGAAGAGGGTCGCGAGGCGGTCCGGGTCCTGCTCGCGCTCCTCCAGCTTCTCGATGACGCCGAGCTGCCGCTCGACGAGCCCGAGGCTGCGCAGCGAGAGGTTGACGAAGGTGTGGTGGACGGTGCCCCTGAGCCGTTCGAGGTCGGCGGCGAGGAGGGCGACCCGGCCCTGGAGCTCGGCGCGCTGGGTGGCGAGTTCCGAGCCGACGGCGTCCTTGGCGGCGGCCAGGTCGGCGCGCTCGTCGGTGAGCCGCTCGGTCTGCGCGGCGAGGCCGGCGAGCTTGCCGTGCAGGGCGTTGAGGGAGCGGACGACCTGGGCGAACTCGTCGTTGCGGCCGGTGAAGCGGACCGCTTCCTCGGCGTGCGGCTCGGGGGCCGCGGCGAGCCGGGCGGCGCCGAGGCGGAGCACGGCGAGCGGCCGGGTGAGGGTGCGGGCGACGTAGGTGGAGATGCCGATCGCGACGAGGAGGCAGCCGCCGAGGAAGGCGATGCGCAGTTCGAGGGCGGTGACGTCGTCGTCGCGGAGCGCGGCGAGGCGTTCGACCCGCTGGGTGGCGAGGGCGGACTCGACGCCCCGCATCTGCTCGATGCGGGCGGAGAGGGCGGACTCCAGGGCGACCGGGTCCGTGCGGCGCTCGGCCTCGGTCAGCCTGGGCTGGTCGGTGAGGCTGGCGAGGGCGAGTTCGGCGGTCTTGACGTCGGGGCCGGTGACGGTGGCCGCGAGGGAGTCGCGGGCGGTCGAACCGGCGGCCTGGTCGAAGTCGCCGAGGGCGGCGAGTTCGCGGACGCGGGCCTGCTGGGCGGCCGCGGTGAGGCCGTCGCGGGCCCGGTCGGCCTCGGCGGCGCCCTCGGGCTCGTCGGCGACGTAGGTGCCGGTCCGGGGGTCGTAGTGGACCTCTCCGGTGGCCTCGGGCTGCGGCACGGTGAGCGCGGCGAGGAGCAGGCCGCGGGTGGCGGAGGCCTGTTCGACGGCGCGGCCGAGGGCGGCGGGGGCGCGGGTGGCTCCGGTCAGCGCGGCGTCGGAGGCGCGGGCCGGGGTCTTGTCGGCGAGCTCGTCGGCGAGGGCCTGGAGCTTGCCGATGACGTCGGAGTACGCCCTGTGGGCCTCCAGGGCCGTGCCCTTGCCGGTGAGGGCGTTGCGGCGGGCGGAGGGGACGCCGGCGAGGTCGCGGCGGAGTTCGGTGGGGGCGGCGGCCCGGATCTCGTCGATCTGGCGGTCGACGCGGGTGGAGCGCGCGTCGGTGACCTTCCGCCGGTGCTGGGCGTCGCCGCTCTGGGTCTCGCGTCCGGCGGCGATGTACGCCACGACCTCGTCGCGCTCGTCGGCGAGGGAGTGCGCGAGGGTGACGGCCTGCCGGTCGAGTTCGGCGAGGGTGACGAGGTGCTGGGACTCGGTGAGCTCGGCGGAGGCGGCGAGGATCGCGGGGGCTCCGGCGGCGAGGACGGTGACGCCGACGAGGGCGACGCCGGCGACCAGCCGGTTGCGGACGCGCTTGGGCCGGCCGGCGGGGGCCTGCGGCTCACCGGGGGTCTGGCTCTGCGTGCCGTTCTTGCTCCGAGGCCGCTTCTTCTGCACCGGTGCTCGCATTCTTGATTCGTCCGCCGATGAAGCAGAGGTGACGGCCGGTCACATGGAGCGCCCCCACCCCTGGTACGGCTTCCGACCATTCCAGCGCTTACGGCAGGGGGACGGGCATCGGCCGCTCCGCCACCCGAACGAGTGAACAACACTCGGTAGTTGGCGAACAACTTCCGGAGGCGGGTTCCGGGAGCTCGTGCGGGGCGCCGGTTGGATCTTCCGGGCGGGCTTTGGCAAGATGCCCGCCCGCAGCTTCCCGGAGGTGCCCCTTCCGTCCCCCGGGTCGCGTTCGCGAGGTTGGTACAGGCCTTTTCCGGTCTTTTGCAGGTCCGGTGAAGGAGTTCAGGGGGGAGTGCGCGGGGGCGGGCAGACTGGACGGCATGCGCAGCGAAGTCGCCTCCCTTCCCGGCAACCCCGAACGCCCCAACGAGGACTGGGTGGCCGCCGTTCCCTCCACCTCGGACGGCGGAGGGGCGGTCGTCCTGCTGGACGGCGTCACGCCTCCCGCCGGTGATGACGGTTGTGTGCACACCGTCCCGTGGTTCACCGCGCACCTGGGCGGAGCTTTGACCGAACTGTCCGGTTCCCGCCGGGACATGTCCCTGTCCGGGATCCTGTCGCTGGCAATCCGGCGCACCGCGGACGCCCACCGCGACACCTGTGACCTTTCTCACGTGCGAACGCCGCAGACGACGGTGGTGCTCGTCCGCTGGGACGAGGCCCGGGTCGAGCACCTCGTCCTCTCCGACTCCGCCCTCCTCCTGGAGGCTCCCGACGGGACGGTACGGGCGGTGCTCGACGACCGGCTCGACCGGGTGCCGGACGAGGTGCGGCGCTCCCTGGAGGCGACGGACCGGCTGCGGAACCGCGAGGGCGGCTTCTTCACCGCGGCGGCGGACCCGGCGGTCGCGGCGCGGGCGGTCGCCGGGACGACCCCGCGCGCGGAGGTGCGGGCCCTGGCGGCGCTCACGGACGGGGCGAGCCGCTGGGTGGAGCTGTTCGGCGAGGGCGACTGGACGGACTGCTTCGGCGTGCTGCGCGAGGAGGGGCCGACCGGTCTGCTCCACCGGGTGCGGGACCTGGAGGAGCGAAGCGCCGGGGGCGCCCCGGGACGGGGTCCGGGGGACGGCGCCCGGGCGGGCCGGCCGCGCCGCTGGAAGCTCCACGACGACGCGACCGCGGTGTACGCGGAGCTGTGGGACCGCTGAGCGGCGGCCCCCGCGTCAGCCCTCCGAGCGGACGTTGAACTGGTTCAGGAGGCGGGCCAGTTCGGCGACCTCGGCGCGGTCCCAGTCGGCGAGTTTGCGGACGTACCGTTCGCGCCGGGCGTCGCGGACGCTGCGGAAGCGGCTGCGGCCCTCCTCGGTGAGGCGGACCAGCGAGGCGCGGCCGTCGGCGGGGTCGGGGTCGCGGGCGACGAGCCCGAGGTCCTCCAGGGCGCGGAGCTGGCGGCTCATGGTGGCCTTGCCGACGCCGAAGTAGCCGGCGAGTTCGGTGGCCCGCTGGGGCCCTGCGTCGTCGAGGCGCACGAAGAGGCCGTAGGCGGCCGGTTCCAGTTCGGGGTGGACCTCGCGGGCCATCTCGCCGGACTGGGCGCGGGCGCGGCGCAGAAAGACCGCCAGCTCCCGTTCGAGGGCCAGGAATTCCTGGTCCACACCACCTCCGGCGATGACCCGGCCTTCGTTTCCCGTACCGCTTCCGTGCACGTCAGCACCTCCCGCGCGCTTTCCGGTCGCTGAAAGTTTCCCGCCGGGGCGTCCATCGCCGCAGCTCCTTCAGTATTTCGCAGGCGTAGACCAACGGCGGCGACCAGGCCCCCTTCCGCCGGACGGGTCTACGTGCGTAGCGTCTTTCCCGGCAGCCCTGAATGACATGTCCATTCCAGGTCGTGTCGTGCGGCCTGCCGCCACCGCTCCCCACCGAGCCTTTCGGAGGCACGCAATGCGTGTGCACAGATCCGGAACGACCCTCGCCGGCGCCGCCCTCGCGACCCTGGCCCTCCTCCTCCCCCTCGGCCTCTCCGGCAGCGCCGGCGCGGCCCAGGACCCGGGCGCCCGGCAGGCGACCCCCGCGCGCGGCTCCGCCTACATGGGCATGGGCGTGATCGCGCACGACGGCCAGGGCGCCAAGCCCGGCGGCGCCTCCCCCCTGGCCGCGCAGACGGAGGGCGTGGACGTCTCCAGCCACAACGGCAACGTGGCCTGGTCCACCCTGTGGAACAGCGGGGTCAAGTGGGCCTACGTCAAGGCGACGGAAGGCACGTACTACAAGAACACGTCCTTCACCCAGCAGTACAACGGCTCCTACAACGTCGGCATGATCCGCGGCACGTACCACTTCGCCACGCCGGACACGACGGGCGGAGCCGCGCAGGCCGACTACTTCGTCAACAACGGCGGGGGCTGGTCGAGGGACGGCAGGACCCTGCCGGGCGTGCTCGACATCGAGTGGAACCCGTACGGGGCGACCTGCTACGGCAAGACGGCGTCCGGGATGGTCGCCTGGATCCAGGACTTCGCGAACCGGTACCGGTACCGCACGGGCCGCGACCCGGTGATCTACACGGCGACGAGCTGGTGGAAGCAGTGCACCGGCAACTCCGCGGCCTTCGCCTCCACCAACCCGCTGTGGATCGCGCGGTACGCCGCCGAGGTCGGCGAACTCCCGGCCGGCTGGGCGTACCACACGATCTGGCAGTACACCTCGTCCGGCCCGACGGTCGGCGACCACAACCACTTCAACGGGGACCTCTCGCGGGTCCAGGCGCTCGCGAACGGCTGAGCCGGCCCTCTCCGCCCCACGGCGGCCCCCGGGTGTGCGGCACCCCGGGGAGCCGCCTTTTTCCGCTCCCCCCTTGCTCATTGGTATGGACCAATGCGAGGCTTCCCCCGCCGGTCGCCCCGGGTCCAACTCCCGTGCTTCCGGCGCGCGTTGCTCACCCCGTACTCCCCCACGCACGAGAGAGAGCCCCCGCATGCCGTCCTCCCGCCGCACCGTCACCGGCGTCGCAGCCCTGTCCACCGCCGCCGCCCTGGTCAGCCTCACCCCCGCCACCGCGAGCGCCCACGGGGCCGTCTTCAACCCCGTGAGCCGGATCGCGGCCTGCTACGCCGAGGGCCCCGAGACGCCCAGGTCGCAGGTGTGCAAGGACCTCGTCGCCGACTCCGGCACCCAGCCGCTCTACGACTGGAACGAGGTCAACATCGCCAACGCCGCCGGGCAGCACCAGGCCCTCATCCCGGACGGCAGGCTCTGCTCGGCCAACCGCGAGAAGTACCGGGCCCTGGACTGGGCGCGCACCGACTGGCCGGCGACGGCGGTCGCCGCCGGTCCCTTCGACTTCAAGTTCCGGGTGACGGCCCCGCACGCGGGCAGGATGACCGTCTACATCACCAAGGCCGGCTTCGACCCGACCCGGCCCCTGAAGTGGTCGGACCTGGACCCGACCCCCGTCGCCGTCCACGACACGACCCGCACCGCGACCGACGGCTACTACGCCTTCACGGGCACCTTCCCGGCCCGCACCGGCCGCCACGTCGTCTACAAGATCTGGCAGCGCAACGACAGCCCCGAGGCCTTCTACAGCTGCTCGGACGTCACCTTCGGCGGCACGGGCACGGGCGCGAACACGGCGACGGGGACGGGAACGGCGACGGGGGCCGGGGCGCAGGCCCCGACCGAGGCGAAGATCGCGGCCGGCGCCGAGCTGTCCACCGTCAGCCACGCGGGCCACGGCGGCGACGAGCAGCCCCCGGCCCTCTCCGCCGACACCGCCGAGGCCCCCTCCTCGCCGCTGCCGACGGCCCTCGCGGGCGCGGGCGCCCTCGCCGTCTTCGCGGCGGGCAGCCTGCTCCTGGGCCGCCGCCGCGGCACGTCCGCCTCCTGACCCCCGCGCCCCGGTGCCTCCGGCTCCTAGGAGCCGGAGGCACCGGGCGGGAAGAGGGCGGCGAGCCGGGGCATCGCCGTCCCCTCCGGCCGGGGCTCCCGGTCCTCCTCGTCCCACTCCCCCGCCGCCTCCGCGGCGTCCTCCGCCTCCTCGACGGCGTCGAGGAACTCCTCGCCGTCGTCGTCCTCCTGGCCCGTCGACTCGTCGTACGCGTCCTGGGCGACGTAGTCGAGCTCCTCCCACTCGGGCCACTCGTCGTCGTCCCACTCGTCGTGGTGCCGGCCCACGAGGGCGCGCACCCCGGGCACGTCGGCCAGCGCGTCCGGGTCGGCGAGGACCGACTCGTACACCTTCCGGCCCTGGCCCACCAGCCACAGCGTGAAGCAGTGGAAGCCGTCGTCCGTGCAGGCGCCGCCCTCGATCCGGTTCGCCGCCGTCCACATCGCGCGCGTGTCGGCCCTCTCGCACGCCCGCTCCAGACGCACCTGGAAGTCCACGCTCTCGGCCACCGGACGCCGTACCAGCTCCGCCCGCAGCCACTCCAGGCGTTCGTCCCGGTCGCCGGACCGGCGGATCGACTCGTCGATGAGAGCCCAGAAGGCGTCGTCGTTCATGCGTACGAGCATGCCAGCCCCGACTGACATCCGGGTAACGAGATCCGGGCGCGGGGCCCGGGCGCGCCGGAGCGGGGTGCCCCGGAGGGACACCCCGCCCACCGGGGGGAGTTACGCGGCCACCTCCACCGGCACCGCCGCCGGCGCGAGGGCGATCTCCAGGACCTGGCGGACGTCCGTCACCGGGTGGACCTCCAGCTTCTCCAGGATCTCGGCCGGGACGTCGTCCAGGTCGGCCTCGTTCCGCTTGGGGATCACGACGGTCGTGATGCCCGCCCGGTGCGCGGCGAGGAGCTTCTGCTTCACGCCGCCGATCGGCAGCACCCGGCCGGTGAGGGAGACCTCGCCGGTCATGGCCACGTCCGTGCGGACCAGCCGGCCGGAGAGCAGCGAGGCGAGGGCGGTCGTCATCGTGACGCCCGCGCTCGGCCCGTCCTTCGGGACCGCGCCCGCCGGGAAGTGGATGTGCACGCCCCGGTCCTTCAGGCCGGTGACGGGCAGCTCCAGTTCCGCGCCGTGCGAGCGGAGGAAGGAGAGCGCGATCTGCGCCGACTCCTTCATCACGTCGCCCAGCTGACCGGTGAGGGTCAGGCCGGCGGCGCCCGTCTCCGGGTCGGCGAGGGACGCCTCCACAAAGAGGACGTCACCGCCCGCTCCGGTCACGGCGAGCCCGGTGGCGACGCCCGGCACGGCCGTCCGCCGCTCCGCCGGGTCCTGGGCCGACTCCGGCACGTGGTGCGGGCGTCCGATGAGCTCCCGCAGGCCGTCGGGACCGATCGCGAACGGCAGCTCGCGGTCGCCCAGTTCGTGCTGGGCCGCGACCTTGCGGAGCAGCCGGGCGATCGAACGCTCCAGGGTGCGGACGCCGGCCTCGCGGGTGTACTCGCCGGCCAGCTTCCGCAGCGCGGCCTCCTCCAGGACGACCTCGCCCGGCTCCAGACCGGCCCGCTCCAGCTGGCGCGGGAGCAGGTGGTCACGGGCGATGACGACCTTCTCGTCCTCCGTGTAGCCGTCGAGGCGCACCAGTTCCATGCGGTCGAGGAGCGCCTCGGGGATGGCTTCGAGGACGTTGGCGGTGGCCAGGAAGACGACGTCGGAGAGGTCGAGTTCGACCTCCAGGTAGTGGTCGCGGAAGGTGTGGTTCTGCGCGGGGTCGAGGACTTCGAGGAGCGCCGCCGCGGGGTCGCCGCGGAAGTCGGAGCCGACCTTGTCGATCTCGTCGAGCAGGACCACCGGGTTCATCGACCCGGCCTCCTTGACGGCGCGGACGATCCGGCCGGGCAGGGCGCCGACGTACGTGCGCCGGTGGCCGCGGATCTCCGCCTCGTCGCGCACGCCGCCGAGGGCGACCCGGACGAACTTGCGGCCCATGGCGTGGGCCACCGATTCCGCGATCGACGTCTTGCCGACGCCGGGCGGGCCGACGAGGGCGAGGACGGCTCCGCCGCGACGCCCGCCGACCACGCCGAGGCCGCGGTCGGAGCGCCGCTTGCGCACCGCGAGGTACTCGGTGATCCGTTCCTTCACGTCGTCGAGGCCGGCGTGCTCGGCGTCCAGGACCCCGCGGGCGCCCCGGATGTCGTACGCGTCCTCGGTCCGCTCGTTCCACGGCAGTTCGAGGACGGTGTCGAGCCAGGTGCGGATCCAGGAGCCCTCGGGGGACTGGTCGCTGGACCGCTCCAGCTTCTCGACCTCCTTGAGGGCGGCCTCGCGCACCTTCTCGGGCAGGTCGGCGGCCTCCACGCGGGCGCGGTAGTCGTCGGACTCGTCGCCCTCGGACTCGCCGTTGAGGTCGCGGAGCTCCTTGCGGACGGCTTCGAGCTGGCGGCGGAGCAGGAACTCGCGCTGCTGCTTGTCGACGCCCTCCTGGACGTCCTTGGCGATGGTCTCGGCGACGTCCTGTTCGGCGAGGTGCTCGCGGAGCTGGGCGGTGGCGAGCTTGAGGCGGGCGACCGGGTCGGCGGTCTCCAGGAGTTCGACCTTCTGCTCGACGCTGAGGAAGGGCGAGTAGCCGGAGTTGTCGGCGAGGGCGCCGACGCCGTCGATCTGCTGGACGCGGTCGACGACCTGCCAGGCGCCGCGCTTCTTGAGCCAGCTGGTGGCCAGCGCCTTGTACTCCTTGACCAGTTCGGTCACGGCGCCGGGCAGCGGGTCGGGCAGGGTCTCCTCGACGGTGCTGCCCTCGACCCAGAGGGCGGCGCCGGGACCGGTCGTCCCGGCGCCGATGCGGACGCGGCCGACGCCGCGGATCAGCGCGCCGGGGTCGCCGTCGGACAGGCGGCCGACCTGCTCGACGACGCCCAGGACGCCGGTGCCCGCGTAGGTCCCGTCGACGCGCGGCACGAGCAGGACGCGGGGCTTGCCCGTGCCGGTGCGGGCCGCGGCCCGGGCGGCCTCGACGGCGGCCCGTACGTCGGTGTCGGACAGGTCCAGCGGCACCACCATTCCGGGCAGCACGACCTCGTCGTCGAGCGGCAGCACAGGCAGAGTGAGCGGCACGGACGCCATGGACTCAGAAGCCATGATCTCCCCTTCGGCAGTCAAGTTGAGCTATGTGCACTCAATGCTTGTGAGCCCGGGGATGTTCCCGGACGCCCGTTCGCTCTGAGCGATCACTCCCCCACGCGCCCATGGAGAGGGGATGTAATGCCTGCATGGATATGTCAGCCATTACTTCCGCCTGGGTGGCGGGCTGGACCGTCTCCCGGGGCACCCCGCCCGCCGTCGCCGAGCCCTGGGGCCACCGGATCGACGTCGGGCTGCCCCGGCACGTCGTGCGGCACGTCCTGCCCGCTCCCGACGCGGCCACCGTCGGCGCGCTCTGCGCCCGGCTGACCACGCCGTACAGCTGGCTCAAGGTGATGGCGGACCCCGAGGAGGCGGCGTCCTGGATCACCGACGGATGGACGGTCCCCGACGACCCCGGCTTCATGATGGTCAAGCGGCTGGACCCCGGCGTCCGCCCCGCCCCGCCCGAGGGTTACGCGCGCACCACCGAGGTCGACGACGGCGTCATCCGGGTCCGCGTCCTCGCCCCCGACGGCACCCTCGCCGCGCGCGGCCAGATCGCCCCGACCGGCTCCACCGCCGTCGCCGACCAGATCGAGACCGACCCCGCGCACCGGCGCCGGGGCCTGGGCGCGAACGTCGTGCGCACCCTGGAGGCCGCCGCCGCCCAGGCCGGCGCCGAGACCGGCGTGCTCGCCGCGACCACGGACGGCCTCGCGCTCTACGACGCCCTGGACTGGCGCTACCGGGGGCCGCTCACCGGAATCGTCCGGACGGAACCCTGACGGTCCCGATGCCCCCGACGCCCCTGGCTCCCCGGTGTTCCCGGCGCCCCCGGCACTCCCCGGCGCCCCTGACGGCCCCCGATGCCCCGACGGCCTCCGGCCCGCCTTGCCGCGTCCGGCTGCGTGCGGGGCCCCGGAGCGGGCATGCTCGTCCCATGGTGCGAGGCGTACGGGACGTGGGGACGTGGTGCGGGGCCCTGCTGCTGGCGGGGGCCCTGGTCGGCGGTGCGAGCGGCTGCGGCCCCGGGACGCCGCCCGAGCCCGGCGGGTCGTCGAGCGCGAGCGCGCCGGCCGTGCCGGGCCCCGCGACGGACCCCGGCACACCGGCGGCGGACCCCCAGCCGGGCGAGGTCCTCGTCGAGGTGGTCGTCAACGGCGGCTTCGCGGGCGTCCGCAACAAGCTCGTCGTCCACTACGACGGCGGCTGGACCAGCAGCTCCGGCACCAAGCCGCCCCGGACCGGCAGACAGACCCCCGCCGAGGCCGCGGAGCTCCGGGCGGCCCTGGAGGACCCCGCGTTCGCCCTGGTCCCCGAGCGCCCGACGGGCAACCCGATCCGGGACGGCTTCCAGTACTACGTGACGTACCGTCACCACCTGGTCGTCGCGGACGACGGCGAGCGGCCGCCCGCCCTCCAGCGCGTCTTCGCCGCCCTCCCCGGGGGCGGCCCGCCGACGAACCCCTGAGCGGGGCCGGGCCGGTGACCGGCCGCGGACCCGCCATGCGTTCGTCCCGGCCGCCGGCGCCCCGCGAGGACGGCCGGGACGAACCGGACGCACACGAGACCACGGAGTGATCATGAACAGCCCCGTCATCCTCGACCGACGCGAAGGACCGTACGGAGAAGTGGTGCTCCGGCGCCGCGCCGAGCACTACGAGATCATCGCCAACGGCACCTTCCTGATGGACACCTCCGACGGGCGCTCCGAGCGGCTCCTGGTCGACGCGGCCCTCGCCGCCCTCCCCGAGGAGTCCCGCACCGGCGCCTCCGTCCTCGTCGGCGGCCTCGGCGTCGGCTTCTCCCTGGCCCACGCCGCCGCCGACCCCCGCTGGAGCCGGATCGCGGTCGCCGAGCGCGAGGAGGCGATCATCGACTGGCACCGGCAGGGGCCGCTCGCGGCGATCTCGGGCGCCGCGCTCGCCGACCCGCGGACCGTGATCCTGCACACGGACCTCGTGGACCACCTCCGCGCCACCACCGACACCTACGACGTCCTCTGTCTCGACATCGACAACGGCCCCGACTGGACGGTCACCGAGGACAACGAATCCCTGTACTCGGCCGAGGGGTTGGCGACCTGCGCGGCCCGGCTGAACCCCGGCGGGGTCCTCGCCGTGTGGTCCGCGCGACCGTCCGGCGATTTCGAAGAGTCGTTGCGGAATGCCGGATTCAGCGGGGTACGGACGGAAGAGATCCCCGTTGCCCGGGGCGTCCCCGACGCGGTCCACCTCGCCGTCCGTCCCGGATAGCCCCCGGACGGCTCCTGGATAGCCGGGACGCCGCCGGTACCTCTAGGCTGCTGCACCGACATCGGCGACGCGAGGCGGGGCAATGGAGCAGACACACACCACTCACCACGGTGCGGCGGCCACTCCGGGGGCCCAGCGGCGCGTCCTGGTGGTCGAGGACGACGCCACGATCGTGGAGGCGATCTCCGCGCGGCTGCGCGCCGAGGGCTTCCTCGTGCAGACCGCGACCGACGGTCCCGCCGCCGTCGACGCGGCCGAGGCCTGGCAGCCCGACCTGATGGTCCTGGACGTGATGCTGCCCGGTTTCGACGGCCTGGAGGTGTGCCGCAGGGTCCAGGCCCAGCGCCCCGTCCCGGTCCTCATGCTGACCGCCCGCGACGACGAGACCGACATGCTGGTCGGCCTCGGCGTCGGCGCGGACGACTACATGACCAAGCCGTTCTCGATGCGCGAGCTGGCCGCCCGGGTGCACGTGCTGCTGCGCCGCGTGGAGCGGGCCGCGCTCGCGGCGGTCACCCCGCGCAGCGGGATCCTGCGCCTGGGCGAGCTGGAGATCGACCACGCGCAGCGCCGGGTGCGGGTCCGCGCGGAGGACGTGCACCTGACCCCGACCGAGTTCGACCTGCTGGTCTGCCTGGCGAGCACCCCCCGGGCGGTCCTCTCCCGCGAGCAGCTGCTCGCGGAGGTGTGGGACTGGGCGGACGCCTCGGGCACCCGGACCGTGGACAGCCACATCAAGGCGCTGCGCCGGAAGATCGGGGCCGAGCGGATCCGTACGGTCCACGGCGTCGGTTACGCGCTGGAGACCCCGGCGCCGTGAGCCGGCCGGGGCCCGGGAGGCCGCACACGGGACGGGGAGCGCGCCGGCCCCGCCGGATCGTGATCTCGATCAAGACCAAACTGGGCGCCCTGGTCGTCGGGGCGGTCCTGCTGACCTCCTGCCTGGCCCTGGTGGCGATCCGCACCTCCACCGAGTTCCGGTACATCACGATCTTCGCGATGATCGCGACCCTGCTGATCACCCAGTTCGTGGCGCAGTCCCTGACGGCGCCGCTCGACGAGATGAACACGGTGGCCGGGTCGATCTCGCGCGGGGACTTCAGCCGCCGGGTGCGGGGCGCGGACCGGCGGGACGAGCTGGGCGACCTCGCCTCGACGATCAACCGCATGGCGGACGACCTGGAGGCCGTCGACCGGCACCGCAAGGAGCTGGTGGCCAACGTCTCGCACGAGCTGCGCACGCCGATCGCCGCGCTGCGGGCCGTCCTGGAGAACGTCGTGGACGGGGTGTCCGAGGCCGATCCGGAGACCATGCGGTCGGCCCTGAAGCAGACGGAGCGGCTCGGCCGGCTGGTGGAGACGCTGCTCGACCTGTCACGTCTTGACAACGGTGTCGTCGCGCTCCGGGCGAGCCGTTTCGAGGTCTGGCCGTACCTGTCGGGCATCCTGCGGGAGGCGAACCTGGCCGCGTCCCAGCGCGGCCTCTCGTCCACCTCGGGACTGCACCGCCGTACGGACGTGCACCTGCACCTGGACGTGTCGCCGCCCGAGCTGGTCGCGCACGCGGACGCGGAGCGGCTGCACCAGGTGATGGCGAACCTGATCGACAACGCGGTGAAGCACTCCCCGCCGCACGGCCGGGTCACGGTCCGGGCCCGGCGCGGCCCGCATCCGGACTCGCTGGAGCTGGAGGTCGAGGACGAGGGGCCCGGCATCCCGGAGTCGGAGCGGCACCGGGTCTTCGAGCGGTTCGACCGGGGCTCGGCCAAGGACCGGCAGGGGCCGGGCAGCGACGGCGGCACGGGCCTCGGGCTCGCGATCGCCCGCTGGGCGGTGGATCTGCACGGCGGCGGGATCGGAGTGGCCGAATCGTCACGTGGATGCCGCATCAGAGTCACTCTTCCGGGCAGGCTTCCCCGTAGAGATTGACGTAGGGTTCGAACCGGAAGCGCACGTTCTGCGTGTACGTGAGCGGGACCTGCGCCCACGTGAGCGGGAGTGCGCTTCCGTGAGCGAGCCCTGCGTCCACATGAGCGGGACGCGATCAGGAGTGCGGCCGAACCGGGCCGTGCTCGCGCTTCTCCGTACCCTCACCCCTGCGGAACCACGCTTGTTTCCCGCCATTCACGGCGTCGAAACACGCTGTCAAGTGTGACTTGCGCAACGTTGGACTGCCCGGCCTGCACCTCCTGGCCGGACAGGCGTAGCCTTTATTTCCGCTGTCCATCACCTTGTGAAGCGGAAGAGGGCGGTTGCCGCCGTGTCGTCTCAGTCCCCCAGTACCCCGAGCTCCCCGACCGACCAAGACGGGCAGGGCCAGAACCCTGCAGCCGCCTTCGGTGCCAATGAGTGGCTCGTCGACGAGATCTACCAGCAGTACCTCCAGGACCCGAATTCGGTCGATCGTGCCTGGTGGGACTTCTTCGCCGACTACAAGCCGGGAGCGTCGGAGACCCCGACCGCCCCGGCCCCCACCACCACTCAGAGCGCGCCCGCCGCGCAGCAGGCGGGCCCCGCACAGGCCGCGCCTGCCGCTCCGGCGGCCGTTCCGGCCCCCGCGCCCGCTCCGGTCGCGGCCCCGGCTCCCACGAAGCCGGCCGCGGCTCCCGCGCCGGCCGCCGCGCAGCCCGCCGCCGCGAAGCCCGCCGCCGCTCCGGCCGCGGCCAAGCCGAAGGAGCCCGCCGAGGCCCCCGCCGGCCCCGAGCTGATCACGCTGCGCGGCCCCGCCGCCGCGGTCGCGAAGAACATGAACGCCTCCCTGGAGGTGCCGACGGCCACGTCCGTCCGCGCCGTCCCGGTGAAGCTGCTCTTCGACAACCGGATCGTGATCAACAACCACCTGAAGCGCGCCCGGGGCGGGAAGATCTCCTTCACGCACCTCATCGGCTACGCGATGGTGCAGGCGATCAAGGCCATGCCGTCGATGAACCACTCCTTCGCGGAGAAGGACGGCAAGCCGACCCTGGTCAAGCCGGAGCACGTGAACTTCGGCCTCGCGATCGACCTGGTGAAGCCCAACGGCGACCGCCAGCTCGTCGTCGCGGGCATCAAGAAGGCCGAGACGCTCAACTTCTTCGAGTTCTGGCAGGCGTACGAGGACATCGTCAAGCGCGCCCGCGTGGGCAAGCTGACGATGGAGGACTTCTCCGGCGTCACGGTCTCCCTGACCAACCCCGGCGGCCTCGGCACCGTCCACTCCGTGCCGCGTCTGATGCCCGGTCAGTCCGTCATCATGGGCGTCGGCTCGATGGACTACCCGGCCGAGTTCCAGGGCACCTCCCAGGACACCCTGAACAAGCTGGGCATCTCCAAGGTCATGACCCTGACCTCGACGTACGACCACCGCGTCATCCAGGGCGCCGCCTCCGGCGAGTTCCTGCGGATCGTGTCGAACCTCCTCCTCGGCGAGGACGGCTTCTACGACGAGATCTTCAAGGCCCTGCGCATCCCCTACGAGCCGGTCCGCTGGCTCAGGGACATCGACGCCTCGCACGACGACGACGTCACCAAGGCCGCGCGCGTCTTCGAGCTCATCCACTCCTACCGGGTCCGCGGCCACGTCATGGCCGACACCGACCCGCTGGAGTACAAGCAGCGCAAGCACCCCGACCTGGACATCACCGAGCACGGCCTCACCCTGTGGGACCTGGAGCGGGAGTTCGCGGTCGGCGGCTTCGCCGGCAAGTCGATGATGAAGCTCCGCGACATCCTCGGCGTGCTCCGCGACTCGTACTGCCGCACCACCGGCGTCGAGTTCATGCACATCCAGGACCCGAAGCAGCGCAAGTGGATCCAGGACCGCGTCGAGCGCCCGCACTCCCGCGTGGAGCGCGAGGAGCAGCTGCGGATCCTGCGCCGGCTGAACGCCGCGGAGGCCTTCGAGACCTTCCTGCAGACGAAGTACGTCGGCCAGAAGCGCTTCTCCCTGGAGGGCGGCGAGTCCGTCATCCCGCTGCTCGACGCGGTCATCGACTCGGCCGCCGAGTCGCGCCTCGACGAGGTCGTCATCGGCATGGCCCACCGCGGCCGCCTGAACGTCCTGGCGAACATCGTCGGCAAGTCGTACGCGCAGATCTTCCGCGAGTTCGAGGGCAACCTCGACCCGAAGTCGATGCACGGCTCCGGCGACGTGAAGTACCACCTGGGCGCCGAGGGCACCTTCACCGGCCTGGACGGCGAGCAGATCAAGGTCTCGCTCACCGCCAACCCCTCGCACCTGGAGGCGGTCGACCCGGTCCTGGAGGGTGTCGTCCGCGCCAAGCAGGACGTCATCAACAAGGGCGGCACGGACTTCACCGTCCTGCCCGTCGCCCTCCACGGCGACGCGGCCTTCGCCGGCCAGGGCGTCGTCGCCGAGACGCTGAACATGTCGCAGCTGCGGGGCTACCGCACCGGCGGCACGGTCCACATCGTCATCAACAACCAGGTCGGCTTCACCGCCGCCCCGGAGTCCTCGCGTTCCTCGATGTACGCGACCGACGTGGCCCGCATGATCGAGGCGCCGATCTTCCACGTGAACGGCGACGACCCGGAGGCCGTGGTCCGCGTCGCGCGGCTCGCCTTCGAGTTCCGCCAGACGTTCAACAAGGACGTCGTGATCGACCTCATCTGCTACCGCCGCCGCGGTCACAACGAGGGCGACAACCCGCAGTTCACCAACCCGCAGATGTACAACCTGATCGACAAGAAGCGTTCGGTGCGCAAGCTGTACACCGAGTCGCTCATCGGTCGCGGCGACATCACCCTCGAAGAGGCGGAGCAGGCGCTCCAGGACTTCCAGGGCCAGCTGGAGAAGGTGTTCGCGGAGGTCCGCGAGGCCACCGCCGCCCCGGCGTCGACGACCGTCCCGGACGCGCAGGCCGAGTTCCCGGTCGCCGTCACCACCGCGGTCTCCCAGGAGGTCGTGAAGCGGATCGCCGAGTCGCAGGTCAACGTCCCGGAGCGGATCACGGTCCACCCGCGCCTGCTCCCGCAGATGCAGCGCCGCGCCGCCTCCATCGACGACGGCACCATCGACTGGGGCTTCGGCGAGACCCTCGCCATCGGCTCCCTGCTGATGGAGGGCACCCCGGTCCGCCTGTCGGGCCAGGACTCCCGCCGCGGCACCTTCGGCCAGCGCCACGCGGTCCTGGTCGACCAGGAGACCGGCGAGGACTACACCCCGCTGCTCTACCTGACCGAGGACCAGGCCCACTACAACGTCTACGACTCGCTGCTCAGCGAGTACGCGGCGATGGGCTTCGAGTACGGCTACTCGCTGGCCCGCCCGGACTCCCTGGTCATCTGGGAGGCCCAGTTCGGTGACTTCGTCAACGGCGCGCAGACCGTCGTCGACGAGTTCATCTCCTCGGCCGAGCAGAAGTGGGGCCAGACCTCCGGCGTCACGCTGCTCCTGCCGCACGGCTACGAGGGCCAGGGCCCGGACCACTCGTCGGCGCGTCCCGAGCGCTTCCTCCAGATGTGTGCCCAGGACAACATGACGGTCGCCATGCCGACGCTGCCGTCGAACTACTTCCACCTCCTGCGCTGGCAGGTCCACAACCCCCACCACAAGCCGCTCATCGTCTTCACCCCGAAGTCGATGCTGCGTCTGAAGGCCGCGGCGTCCAAGGTGGAGGAGTTCACCACCGGCGGCTTCCGCCCGGTGATCGGCGACACGCTCACCTCCTCCGGGGCGGGTGACCCGGCCGACGTCCGCAAGGTCGTCTTCTGCGCCGGCAAGGTCTACTACGACCTGGAGGCCGAGCGCCAGAAGCGCGGCGACACGGAGACCGCGATCATCCGTCTGGAGCGCCTGTACCCGCTGCCGGGTGCCGAGCTGCAGGCCGAGATCGCCAAGTACCCGAACGCCGCGAAGTACATCTGGGCCCAGGAGGAGCCGGCGAACCAGGGTGCCTGGCCGTTCATCGCGCTCAACCTGATCGACCACCTCGACCTGGCGGTCGGCGCGGACATCCCGGCGGGCGAGCGCCTGCGCCGGATCTCCCGTCCGCACTCCTCCTCCCCGGCGGTCGGCTCGGCCAAGCGCCACCAGGCGGAGCAGCAGCAGCTGGTCAACGAGGTCTTCGACGCCTGATCGTCGTACCGCGCGAGGAGGCCCGGCACCCCCTGGGGGGTGCCGGGCCTCCGGCGTGTCCGGGGTCGGTCAGAGGTTGGCCTCGAAGTCCCAGTACGGGCGGTTCCGCTGACGTGCCGACAGGGTGTGCGGGTGCTGCGCGCCGAGGGTCCTGGTGAGGACGAGGAGGGCGTCCTCCTCCAGCTTCCCGGCCTCCTCGGTCTCGCGGAGGCCGCGCAGGTCGGTGGCGAGCGCGACCTGGCAGGAGAGGGTCAGGGGGTGCTCGTGGCCCATGACGTGCCGGGCCCGGCGCAGGGTCTCCCGGCTGAGTTCGGCGGCGTCGGACACGCGCCCGTTGAAGTTGCGGGCGGCCGTGGCGTTGAGGGCGCAGCCGAGGACCCAGGGGTGGTCGGGGCCGAGGGCCGCGGTGAGGCCGGCGAGCGCGGCCTCCAGCATGGTCATGGCCTCGGTGCGCTCGCCGGCCGCCTGCATCACGAGGGCGGTGTTGGCGAGGACGCCGGTGGAGACGGGGTGCGCGGGGCCGAGCAGGGCGCGGTAGCCGGACTCGGCCTCGTTGATGAGGTCGCGGGCCCGGTCCAGGTCGCCGTGCTCCCGCAGGTAGTTGGCGTAGTTGGTGACGGCGGACAGGGTGATGTAGTGGCCGCGGCCCTGGGCCTGTTCGAGGTGGTCGAGGACTCCGGCCATGACGGCGCCGATGTCCTCCTTGAAGCCGCCCTCGCGGCGTCGGCAGAGGGCGAGCTGGCTGCGCGCGTAGAGGGTCTGGAGGTGCTGTGCGCCGAGGATCTTCACGTGGAGGCGGACGTTGGCCTCCTGCCGGCCGAGGGCCTCGCGGTAGCGGCCGAGCAGCCGGAGGTCCTGGGCGACGGCGTTGTTGGAGTTGAGGGTGGAGGGGTGGTGGGGGCGCAGGATGTTCTCGCAGCGGGCGAGGGTGTCGGCGTCCTGCTCGTACGCCTCCTGGTAGCGGCCGAGCATCCGCAGGACGACGCCGACGTTGTGGCGGGCGGCGAGGGTGAGCTGCTGGGTCTCGCCGAGGAGGCTCTGCGCCTCGGCGAGGACCTCGCGCTGGAGCCGTTCCGATTCCTTGTACTGGCCGAGGAAGCGCAGGTCGCGGGCGATGCAGATCTTGGACTGGAGGTCGCCGAGCTCGTCGGGGTGCTCGGCCGAGGCGAGCAGGTTGCGGCGGGCGAGGTCGAGTTCGTACGCCTCGCGGAAGCCGCCGCTGCGGCGCAGGATGTCGCCTTCCAGGGTGGTGAGTTCCTGCATGTGCGGGGAGAGCGGGTCCATGAGGCCGCTCCAGCTGCCGCGGATGCGTTCGGCGAGCCGGGTGCCCGCCTTGTACTCGCCGCTGCGGTCGCAGTAGCGCAGGCAGTTGAGGACGGTGGTCTGGATGCGCGCGTCGGTGCTGCGCAGCGCCCCGGAGGGCTCCAGGTGGGGCAGGAGCTCGGAGTAGCGGGGCCAGTTCCGGCTGTCCGTCGGGTTCCCGGGGTCGGCCTCGGCGAGGAGGGTGCGGACGGCCTTGCGGTGGGCGTCGCGGTGCTCGCCGTCGGTGAGCCGGGACACGATGTCGTGGACGAGCCGGTGCATGTGGACCGACTCCTGCTGGGGTGCGGCCTCCTCGCTGACGACGGGGCCGCGGGTCTCCCGGGTGAGCACCGAGTAGTTGACGAGGGTGTCCAGGGCCCGGGACCAGGCGGGCAGGTCGGTGGCCATCCAGCGCAGGTCCTCGGGGAGGGGTGCCTGCGGGTGGGCGCGGACGATGCCGAGGGGGATGCGGCCGGGGGCGAAGGAGGCGCAGAGGCTGAGGATGTCGATCGCCTGGGGCTGGGCGCGCCGGAGCCGGTTGATCAGTATCGACCAGGAGGTGAGGGAGGTGTTGGGCATGCCGTCGCCGGTGCTCGGCTCGTCGACGGTGGAGAGCCTGCCTTCGCGGACCATGCGGAGGTACTCGGAGACCTCCATGCCGGACTCGCCGAGCCAGGCGGCGGCCTGGACGAGGGGCAGGGGCACGTCTCCGAACTCGGCGGCGACCTCGTCGGCCTCGGCGGCGGTGATGTGCGGGGCGCGGCGCATCAGGTAGCCGGTGGATTCCGCGCGGTCGAAGTTGCGGACCGGGAGGACGTCGGTGTGTTCGCGCCAGGCGTGGTTGCGGGAGGTGATGAGGACGTGTCCGGAGCCCTGCGGGAGCATGACGTTGACGCCCTCGATGTCGTCCCAGCCGTCGAAGACGACGAGCCAGCGGCCGTGCGGGTCGCCGCGGCGGAGGGCTTCGCGGACGGCGCGGATGCGTTCGCCGGGCTCGCTGCCGGTGGGCAGTTCGAGGGCGACGGCGAGTTCGCCGAGGCGGTCGCGCTGGACGTTCCGGTCGTCGGAGCTGACCCACCAGATGACGTCGTAGTCGGAGCTGAAGCGGTGGGCGTACTCGGCGGCGATCTGGGTCTTGCCGATGCCGGACATGCCGAGGAGGGTGTACGCGGCGTTGCCGCGCTCGGCGTCCATGAGCCGTTCCTGGAGCTCGGTGAGGAGGTCGTCGCGGCCGGTGAAGCGCGGGTTGCGGCGGGGCACCTCGCCCCAGATGTCCGGCGGGGTGTCGGGGTAGCGCACGAGGGCCGCCGGCGCGATCCGCCGGGCGGGGGAACGGCGCGGTTCGATGCCGAGCCTGCTGAGGAGCCGGGCCTCGGCCTCCTCCTCGCCGACGCCCCAGAGGCTGACGGGTTCGAGGACGGCGGTGGCCGGGAGCAGGGTGCGGTTGGTCAGGTTGACGGCGGCGAAGCGGTCCGCGTGGCTCGCGACGAAGCTGCGCAGGACGTCGTTCCACTCGCCGGCGGGTCGCGGGCCGAGCTCGAAGAACCAGTCGTCGAGGACGAGGAGGACCTGGCCCCGGGCGAGGAGCAGGTCGCCGAGGGAGTCCTCCAGGGGGACCTCGCGGGGCGGGTCCCAGCGTTGCAGGGTGGCCCGGACGCCGTGGGTGTCGAGGCGCTGGTTGATCCAGGCCGCCCACGGCCGGTGGTAGCCGGGGAAGACGACGAGGACGTGCTCGGGAGCGGCTCTGCCACCGTGGTCCGCCGAAGCGCCGCCCGACCGCTGTTCCGCCATGTGTGCATCTCCCGTCCCGCTCACGCGCCACGCAGTGTCGTGTGCCGTGGGCACAGTGTTACCCAAGGGCTCGCCGGGCGGAGCTGAGGCTCGCATGGTGCTTCCTCATTTGCCGGGCGAACTCCCTTCCCTCGTTGGTCAGTTCATCGGATTCAAGCAGCAACGCGAGCGCTTCGGCCACCTGATCGTGGACATGGTCGAACTGGTGCGCGGAGCGTGCGCGCCACGGGCCGGGCACGTCCGAGGCGCGGGGGGCCCGGGCGGCCCGGTGCCACAGGTCGGCGAGCGCCAGGTGGGCGTAGGCGCCCTGGAGGACGCCGGCGACCGGACGGGGGTCCCTGCGCCAGCCGACCCGGTGGACGGGGGCGGGCCGGTCCGACGGGTGGGTCCGGTAGAGCGGGACCAGCTCGTGGAGCATGGCGAGCTTGCTGTGGTGCAGCTCGTGGACGAGCGTCTCGGCCATGTCCACGGCGCCGGCGGCGGGCGTCATGAGGACGGCCCCCGGGGCGGCGCTGAGGGTGACCCCGATGGAGCGCGTCCCGCGCGGGTGGAGCGGCACGACGGCGTCCACCGAGCGGCCCACCTCGACGGCCCGGGCCCGGTCGGTTCCGCGCAGCAGCCTCCGGGCGGCGCTCCAGCGGCCGGCCCAGCCGGCGTGGTCGGTGTCGGCCCGGTCGGCCGCCGCCCGGGCGGGCACGCCCATGCCCGGCGGCAGCCGGTACGGGTCGAGGTCCTCCAGCCGGGTCGCGCCGCCCGGCAGGGCGCACAGCCCGCGCCAGCCGGGGCCGCTGCCCGTCAGCGTCCTCCCGGGGCCGTGCGCGTGGCGGCGGAGCACGGCGCGGGAGCCCGTGCCGTCCCCGTTCCCGATCCGTACCGCGCGGGAGCGGGCGTCGATCCGGACCCGGCTCGCGCCGCCCGCCTCGACCCGGCCGAGACCGGGGAGGGAGAGGACCCCGCCGGGGGCCTCGACCACCAGGTCCACGGTCAGTCCCGCGCGCAGGGCGGCGGTGACGGCGAGCAGTTCGAGATGGGCGAGGTGGCGGTCGAATCCGGTCCCGAGCGGCTCGGTGAGCGCGGCGGCGAGCCAGGTCCCGGTGGTCGGGTAGTCGAGGACGGCGCGCACGACGTCCGGGCGGGCGCGCTCGGCCCGTTCGAGCAGGAGCCAGCCCGCCTCGAAGCGGCGCAGCGCCGGGGGCGCCACGGTCTCGCGGTGGCGCCGGGTCCGCACCAGGAGGGACTTGAGCAGGAGCAGCCGGCGGGCGTGCAGCCCGGACCGCAGGAAGGACGCCCCGGCCGGCCCGGGGCGCGTGGTGGCGAGAGCGGCGAGCACCACCGGGTCCACCGGGGCGCCGATCACTCCCGGCCCCGGAGCCACGGACGGCCACCGTACGGACCGGGCGGTGGGGCGGGGGCCTGACGGGTGGCGCGCGTCGAAACGGCCGAAAACGATCGTCCCGTACGGACGTCCCGCGCGGGGGCCCGGTCGTCAGCCGACGAACTCGTCCTCTTTCCAGGCCTCGACGAGGTCCGAGGGGCGGAGCAGCACTCTCTCCACCGCCGCCCCGAGGGCGGTGTCGTCCATGACCCGCAAGGTCCGCAGGTCGACGGCCGCGAGATCGGACAGCTGCGAAGACCTGACGGCATCCCGGCCGACACCGGTCGCCCACCCCGTGCGCTCGCACACTCTCGGCTCCTCCTCACCGAAGCTGTCCCCCACGGTCGTAGCGGTGCGGCGGTTCTTCCCGACCCCACGAGACCGGAAACCCATTCGATTCAACTGCCCCCATGTGCGCCCCCGTCATCCAGCCGTCCAGGACCACCACGGAGGCGCGACACGGCGGCGCTCCTCCGACGTGAGCGGCGTGCCCTCCCTCGCCCCGGCGCTCTCCACCCCCGCGATCAGCGCCCGGGTCCGTTCCACGTCGTCCCAGTCGACCTCCACCAGCTCCCCGGTGAGCCGTCGCCACTGCGCGGTCGCGGCGAGCAGCACCGTCCGTGCCCGCTGCGGCCGGCCCATGAGGACGAGCACCGCTCCCTGGGCGTGCAACGCGCGGGCGAGCGTGACCGTGCCCGGGCCGTCGCCGTGGGCCGTACGGGAGTCCTCGGCGGCGTTCCGGTAGGCGGTGAGGGCGTCGCCGAGCACGCCGTCCCGCGCGGTCTTGGCCAACTCCAGGCGCACCCGCCCCAGTTGCAGCCAGATACCGGCGCGGTCCCCGGGGTCGTCGGTCCCCCTGAGCGCCTGCTCGAGGAGGTGGCGGCTCTCGAAGAGGTCGGGCAGGAAGCCGGCGCGGTGGAAGCGGAGCGCGAGGACGCTGCCGATCAGTGTCCGCGCCGTGGCCCGCTCGGGCGCGCCGGCGGGCAGCCGGGTGAGGGCCTCGCGCAGCACCCCTTCGGCCCGGTCGACGGGGGCGGTGCCGGTGCCGTCCGCGGCGCGCCGCAGCAGCGATCCGCCCCAGGTCAGCAGGGTCCTGCCGCGCTGCTCGCTCTCCGCGGGGGCGAGCAGGGTGGCCTCCTCGTAGGCCGCGTCCGCCGCGGCGCCGTCCCCGACCGTGTCGTACAGGCGGGCGCGGGCGGTGGCGAACCGCAGCCGCAGGGCGCGGGCGTCGCCGACGAGGGGTTCCGCGCGGTCGAGGACGGGGCCGATGCGGTCGGGTCCGGCCTCGGCGAGGTGCAGGGCGTCGGCGAGGTCGAGGAGGGCGCCGGCGCTCTCCCGGAGGGCGAGGGCGGCGGTGAGCTCCCCGGCGGCCGCGGCGCCGTCGCCGCGGGCCAGGAGCAGTCGGCCGCGGCGCAGGTGGAGGGTGTGGCGGGCGGTCTCGGGCCAGCGGTCCGCGTCCTCGGCGAGCGCGGCGAGGGCCGCGTCGAGGTGGCCGGGTTCGTCGGTGTCCCGCCACAGCGCGTGGTGGACGACGGCGAGTTCGAGCCGCGACGCGGCCCATGCCTCGTCGCCGGGCCGGGCCAGTTCCCCGGCGGCGGCCAGGGTGTCGGCGGCCCGCGCGAGGAGTTCCCGGCGGCGCTCGGAGCGGCGGGCCGCGGCGGTGCCGGCCTCGGCGTGGAGGGCACGGGCGAGGACGATCCGGGCCTCGACGGGTTCGGCGGGGAGGGCCGCCTCGGCGCGCTCGCGGGCGCCGGCGAGGAGGGCCGGGTCGGACTGGCCGCGGCCCTGTTCGAGCAGGCGGCGGGCCTCGGTGAGCGGGTCGGGGGTGATGAGGTCGGGGTGGTAGAAGCGGAGCACGCGCGCGGGGATGCGCGCGAACAGCTCGGTCTCGGCGCCCTCGGGCCCGAGGGGTTCGTCGGTCGCGTCGGGCGGGCCGGCGGGGCTTCCGGTGGGACGGCCGGTGCCGTCCGCCGCCCCGTCGTCGGTCCCGGTCCCCGTGCCGGCCAGGCGGGCGGCGGCGAGCGCCGGGAAGTTCCGCATGCCCTGGCCGAAATTGCGCTCCACGTAGGCGGAGCAGTGCTTGAGGACGAGGGCGGCGGCACTCGGGTCGAGCGAGCCGAGGAAGTGCTGCTGGACGCCGGGCGGATAGCTGAAGCAGGGGTACGGCGTGGGGCCGGGCAGACGCCGCAGGAGCCCGCTGAGCAGGACCTCGGCCAGCTCCATCGGGCCGGTGTCGGGCAGCATCGCGCGCTGGACGAGCTGCATGACGGGCAGGGTCAGCGGGGCCGCCGCGAGGTGGACGGCGAGCCGGAGCGCCCCCGGGGAGGCACCGGCGCGGAAGGCGCGCAGGAGTTCCTCGTCGCCGCGCGGGGCGCGGGGCGGCCCGGACGGGCGCGGGCCGGCCGGTTCGGGGTGGAGCCAGGCGGCCCAGCCGCGGACCGCGTTGCCGCCGTGGCCGGTGTGGAGCCGGGTCCAGGAGGCGAAGGCCTCGGGGGTGGGGGTGAGGACGGGGACGGCCCGGCGGCCGGCGGCGAGGGGGCCCCAGGGTTCGTCGTCGGAGCGGAAGACGGTGTGGCCGCCGGGGGCGGCGGAGCGCTGGAAGGTTCCGGGTTCGGCGGGGAGCGCGGTGCGCGGCCAGAGGCGCGGCGGCAGCGGCTGGACGAGGGCGAGCGGGGAGTGGTGGGGCCACCGGCGCAGGAAGCGCTGGGCGGCGCCGCGCTGCCAGAGGGGCCCGACGCAGTCGCTGACGACGAGGGTGAGCCGGCGTCCGGTGGGGTCGTGGAGCTGGTCGACGGGGCGGAGTCGGGGGCGGCCGTCGGCGCCGGAGGTGGTGGTGACGAGCGGAGGCCCTTCGCCGGTGTCGTACAGGCGGTGCACCTGGACGTCGCGGAAGGCGCCGGACTGCTGGCAGGCCTGGCGGAGTTCCTCGACCATGCGGTCCCAGACGACCATGGCGGGGCCGGTGTCCATGAGGAGCTGGATGTCGGGGCGGCGGCCGGCGGCGGGGCGCAGGACGGGCGTCAGGATGCCCGCGGCGGCGCTGCGTTCGGCGGTGGCCTCCTCGTCGAGGGTGCCCTCGTCGGAGCGGGGCGGGGCGGGCGCGTACGCACGGAGCGGGCGGAGGGCCTTCTGCAGGCCGAGGAGGCCGGGCAGGGCGTTGGCGCCGGGGGCGCGGACGGGCAGGCCGGCGCCCCGCTCCGGGCGCCCCGGGCCGCCGCGTGCTCCGCCGGCCCCGGCCCTCATGTGGAGCGAGACGGTCTCGCGGGCCGTGCTCTCGGGCGCGGCCGGCCGGCCCGGCCCGCCCCGTACGGCCTCGTCCTCGCGGCGGGCCGGGTCCCGGCTCCCGGCGGGGAGCGCCTCGGTGCCGGGGGCGTCCCCGGTCGTGCCCGGCGGCGGGCCGGTCCCCGGCGCTTCCGGGGAGGGGCCGGGGAGCCACCGGGAGAGCCACAGGGCGTCCGCGATGTCCTCGGCGGTCGGGTCCTGTCCGCCGGCCCGCAGTCTGCGGGTGAGCTCTTCCAGATGCATCCGGTGCATCCGACCGTCACCTCGGTTGATCGAGTGGTTGCATGAGCATGTCGGCGATGCGTTCCCTGGTCACCCGTTCGGCGCGGGAGGCGTGCTGGGTCAGGTAGAGGGCGTTGAGGAGCTGGTCGGTGGCGATCACCTCGCCGGGCTCGCGGTTCAGGAACCGCTGGACGAGGCCCTGTTCGCCGTCGCCGGCGGTGGCGTCGGTCCCGAGGTGGGCCTCGATCATCGCGCCGAGCTGCTCCTCGCCGGGCGGTTCGAGCTCCAGGCGGATGCAGCGGCGCAGCAGGGCGGCGGGGAAGTCCCGTTCGCCGTTGGAGGTGAGCACGATGAAGGGGAAGGTGGTGCAGCGGACCCGGCCGCCGTGCACCGGCACCTTGCGGCCGTCGTCGCCGAGCACCTCGACGACGGGCTCCCGGTCGGCGAGCCGCTCCAGCTCGGGGATGGCGAACTCGCCCTCCTCCAAGGCGTTCAGGAGGTCGTTGGGCAGGTCGAGGTCGCTCTTGTCGAGCTCGTCGATGAGCAGCACCCGGGGCTGCTCGGAGGGGAGCAGCGCGGTGCCGAGCGGTCCGAGCCGGATGTACGAGCCGATGCCGGCCGGGGCCGCGGCCGCCGAGCCGGCCGCCCCGGTCCGGGCGCGCTCCAGCTGGACGTCCTGGAGGCGGCCGATGGCGTCGTACCGGTAGAGGCCGTCCTGGAGGGTGGAGCGGCTGACGATGGGCCAGCGCAGCACGCGGCCGAGGCGCAGCTCGTGGGCGACGGCGTGCGCGAGGGTGGACTTGCCGGTGCCGGGGTTGCCGGTGACGAGGAGCGGGCGCCGCAGGTACAGGGCGGCGTTGACCGCGTCGGTCTCGGCGGGCCGGGGGTGGTGGTTCTGGACGAGCCTGCGCTTGACGCCGAGCCGTCGGTCGGAGCCGGCCAGGGTGTCGTCGGCGTCGCCCGTCGAGAAGTCGCGCCAGGGCGGCGGGGCCGGCAGGCGTCGTATCTCGTCGTGCGGAAGACCGGCACCACGGTAGATCCGCCAATCGTTCACGAGGGGCTCCTCCTGGCTGTGGTGTCGATGCCGGGTCCGTCGACCGTACCGCCCGGGGGCGGGGCCTGCCGATGGGCTAATCGGACGGATCGCGGGGCTCCCGTCACGGTGGTCGCTCCGGTCACTGCTCCCCCTCCCCGAGCAGGGGCGGCGCCTCCAGGCGCCCGCCGTGCGGCGGGCGGTCCGGCGGGTCGAGCAGGACGGCGAGGGAATCGGCCCACGCGTAGGCGGCGCGCGCCTCGGGGCCGGCCGCCCGGTCCTGGGCGCGGGTGCGCAGGGAGCGGACCGGGCCGCGTACGTCCCAGGCGGTGGCGGCGCCCGCGAGCAGCCGCTCGGCGCGCTCGTGGAACTCCGCGCAGTCGGTGTGGTCGTGGGCGCCGGTCCGCCAGAGGGCCATGGGGTGGCCGGCGGCGAGCGCCGCGTTCATCGCCATGAGTCCGTCGCCGCTGCCCACCGGCCCGCAGTAGACGGGGACGGTGCCGCCCTCGGCCTCGCGGAGCCGGTCGTACGTCTCCGCCCAGGTCTCCCGCCGCACGCGCGGGGTGTGGGCGTCCGGGCCCGCGCCGGGCGCCTCGGCGCGCAGCGGGGCCGCGCGCAGCGGTCCGCGCTCGCCGGCCGCCCAGCGCTCGCGCCATTCGGGGGCCGGTTCCCGGTCGTGGCGGCGGGCGTCGCGGATCACCACCATCCTGCGCTGGCCGAGGGTGGTCGCCCAGGCGTCGTCGGGCCCGTGGGGAGGTTCCAGCCGCCAGGTGTCGAGGGGCTCGTCGAAGAGCTCGCGCGGCAGCACCGCCTCCACGGCGGCCAGGTGGGGTCCGCTGTCGCCGCGCCGCAGGGCGTCCGCGAGCGGCTCCCGCAGGGTCTCCCTGAGCCCGGCCCGCTCCACGCCCCGGTCGTCGCAGTGGAGCGGGGTGACGGTGCGCCCGTCGAGCAGGAGCTTGACCCGCCAGGGGTAGCGCCGGTCGTAGCGGGGGGTGTCGATCTCCAGGAGGACGTCGGCACGCGCGCGGGGTTCGCGCACGGAGAGGGGCGCGGGCCGGCCGGGGGTGACGAGCCGGTCGATCTCGCGCCGGAGGTGGCGGTCGGCGTCCCCCGACTCGTCGACGATCCAGCGGGTGAGGGCGGCGGTGTCGGCCCGCTCGCCGTACCGCCCGGAGACGTGCCGGACGACGTGCGCCGCGTACAGCAGGACGGCGTCCAGGTCGAGGTCGCGGACGCCGTCCCTGCGGGGCGCGCGCAGTCCGCGCAGCAGTCCGGCGCCCTCGCTCCAGGTGCGCGGGTCGTCCTCCAGTGCGTCCGGCAGGTCGTCGTCCCTGATCCAGGCCTTGACCTGGTCGACGAGGTCCATGATCTCGCCGGGCGCGGTGGGCGCGGGCAGCTCGGCGAAGTGTCCGTACAGCTGGGTGCGCAGTCCGGGGCTGACGCCGCTCGCGGCGGGCAGCAGCCGCTGGGCGCGGGTCCAGTCGGGCCGGTCGTCGAGCGAGCGGTAGCGCGCGAGGTGGTACCGGTCGTGGGCGCGCAGCGCCTCGCCCAGCACCTCGCCGCCCGGGAGGTCGTGGAGCCGGCGCAGGGCGGTGACGGGGACGACGGCCCCGCCGTCGCGGCCGCGCCCCTTGTTGAGGCCGACCACGGCGCCCTGGGCGTGGTCGACGACGGGGCCGCCGGAACAGCCCTCGACGGGCATGACCCAGTCGGTGACGAGGGCCTGTCCGTCGCTGCCGATCAGGGTGCCGTGGACGTGCCGGATGCCGAGCTCGCCGGTCTCGCGGGACCAGCCGTGCAGACCGACGGCGGTGGGCGGCACGGGCGGGCGCTCGCCGAGGCGCACGCAGGACGCCTGCCGCGCGCCGGGCACGCGGACGAGCGCGATGTCGGGGAAGGCCCACCGGCCGGGCGGGTCGTCGGGCCGGTCGGGGCGGGGCAGCGCGAGCACGACGGTGCCGGTGGTCTCGCGGGTGGTCTTGCCGTCCTCCCACGCGATGCCGACGGCCGGCTCGCTCCTCCACACCGCGCTTCCCCCCTCGGCCACCACATGGGCGCAGGTCAGCACCCAGCCGGGGGCGATGAAGAAGCCGGTGCCCCAGTACCGTTCGCCGTGCGGGTCATACCCGCGGCCGGGCGCCGCGATGCGTACCAGTGCGGGGCGCACGAGAGCGTCGAAGGCGCTCATGCGATCCCGTCGGCCGCCGGGCGCGCACTCGGCACCGGGGGCGCGGCGGCGTCCGTCGTACCTCCTCCGGCGGTCGGGCCCGGTTCGGTCCAGGTGAGGGAGACGTTCACGGAGGCCTTGCCCGCGCCGTCCGCGAGGACGCCGATCACCTTGCCGGACTGTGCCGACAGTTCGATGCCGAAGCTGACGGCGACCTCCACCGGCCCCTGCGGATCGAGGCCGGCGCGCAGGGAGCCGACGACCCCGCGCACCACGTCCGTGAGCCCGCCGGCCATCGAGACGACCCGGTCCCTGACGCCGGTGTCCTGGAAGCCGCCGCCCCGGCCGAGCTCCTCCGCGTCGCTGATCCGCGCCCAGACGGGCGTGCCGTCGTCCAGTCGGATCCGAGCGATCCCGTGTGCCACAGCGGCCCCCGCTCCCCGAAGCGATGTTGGATCCAGAAGGCTAATCGGTGGGACCGACGGGCGACAGGGGACGTGAGGGGCACGGCCTATCCTGATCGCATGTACTTCACCGACCGTGGCATCGAGGAACTGGAGAAGCGGCGCGGCGAGGAGGAGGTCACCTTCGAGTGGCTCGCCGAGCAGCTGCGGACGTTCGTCGACCTCAACCCCGACTTCGAGGTGCCGGTCGAGCGCCTCGCGACCTGGCTGGCCCGTCTGGACGACGACGAGGACGACGACGAGTAGGGGACGTGCCCGGCCGCGGTGCCGGCGGCCCGGTCACCGCTCCCGCAGCCGGTCGTAGACGAGCCCGAGCGCGCCGCGCGCGACGAGGAGGGCGCCGGCCGTCGCCCAGCCGCCGCTGCGCCGGCCCGCGCCCCAGAGCAGCAGCGGCACCCCCACGAGGAGTTGCGCCCCGCCCAGGACGCGTGCCTTGGGGCCGCGCAGGTACGGGCCGACAGGGCTGCTCTCCACCACGTCCAGCTCCGCCCGCACGGCGTCGCGCCAACCGTGCCCTTCGAGCTGCTCGGCGCCCTGGCCGAGGGCGGCGGAGCGGAGCCGGTCGGCGCTCTCGCCGGGGACGAGGCCGGCGGGCAGGGAGAGTCCGGCGCGGGCGAGGACGGCGACGACCCCGACGAGACGGGTGTGGGCGTCGGCGTCCGGGTCGGGCTCGGTGAGCGGTCCGAGGGCCTGCACGTCGAGGACGGGGTCGAGGGCGAGCCGGGCGGCGAAGGTGCGCATGGCCTCGTCCTCTCCGACGGGGGTGCCGTCCGCGAGCCAGGTGTAGCCGACCGTGCGGCGGAAGCCCGCGGCGAGCGTGAGGCCGGCGCGGTCGCGGTCCCACCAGAGCGCGACGACGGGCCGGCCGCCGGCCGGGACGGCGAGGGCGGTGGCCCAGCCGGTGACGACCTGCTCGACGGACTCGCCTCCGTGCAGCCAGGGCTTCCCCTCGGGCACGAGCACGGTCCACTCGGCACCCGCGGGGGCGAGGAGCAGTCGTTCCCGGAGGAGCCGGGCCGGCGGCCGGACCTCCGGCGGCTCGCCGCGGCAGAGCAGCAGGGCTCCGGCGGAGTGGGGTCCGGATGTCGCGTTCATGGCTCCACGCTAGGGCAATTTGTTCATGTATGGCGGTAATTGCCCCCTCCCCTGTCAGGGATGGATGGGGGTGGGGTCGGGGTTGACTTCACCGGGCCGCGATATATCGTGAATGGTGAGAGACGCGATATGTTGCGTTGCCGATACGGGAGGTCAGCACCATGACAGAGTGGTCCGTCACCGAGCCGACGAAGCTGGTTCCGGCCGACCCCGTGACGCTGCTGCGGGTCCGCATCGTCAACGGCGCGGTGAACGTGGTGGGGACGGACGGGGGTTCCGCCCGCGTGGAGGTCTCCGAGATCGAGGGACCGCCCCTGATCGTGACGCAGGACGGCTCCACGCTGACCGTGACCTACGAGGACCTGCACTGGAAGAGCGTCCTCAAGTGGTTCGAGCGCAAGGAGTACCGGCGCCGGGCCGTCGTCTCCGTCGCCGTCCCCGCGGGCGTCGACGTCGAGGTGGGCGTGGTCGGCGCCGAGGCGGTCGTCACGGGGATCAGAGGGCGTACGGAGGTGCGCGGCGTCACGGGCGACACCACCCTCCTCGGGCTCTCCGGCCCGGTCCGGGCCGAGACCGTCTCGGGGAGCCTGGAGGCCCAGTCGGTCACCGGCGCGCTGCGCGTCAACTCCGTGACCGGGGACGTGACGGTGATCGAGGGCTCGGGCTCCTCCGTGAAGGCCGACACCGTCAGCGGCGACATGGTCATCGACCTCGACCCGGCCCGGCTCGACGGACCGCCCGCCGACATCCGGCTCACCAGCGTCTCCGGCGAGGTCGCCATCCGGCTCCCGCACCCGGCCGACGCCCGGGTCGAGGCGAGCACCACGAGCGGCGCCGTGTCGAACGCCTTCGAGGACCTGCGGGTGGGGGGCCAGTGGGGCGCCAAGTCCATCACCGGCACCCTCGGTTCGGGCCGGGGGACGCTCAAGGCGACCACCGTCTCCGGCTCCATCGCCCTGCTGCGCCGCCCCGAGTCCGAGGAGGACGGCGAAGCCGCCCCCTCGTCCGCCCCCTCCTCGACCGGAAAGGTGCTCTGACATGCCGCCCGTCTTCGCCCACGGACGCCTCCGCCTCTACCTCCTCAAGCTGCTCGACGAGGCCCCGCGCCACGGGTACGAGGTGATCCGGCTCCTGGAGGAGCGCTTCCAGGGGCTGTACGCGCCCTCGGCGGGCACGGTCTACCCGCGCCTCGCCAAGCTGGAGGCCGAGGGCCTCGTGACCCACGCCAGCGAGGGGGGCCGCAAGGTCTACTCGATCACCGACGCCGGCCGCGCCGAGCTGGCCGGGCGCGGGGCCGAACTGGACGACCTGGAGCGGGAGATCCGCGAGTCGGTCTCGGAGCTGGCGGCGGAGATCCGCGACGACGTGCGGGGCGCGGCCGGCCGGGTGCGCAGCGAGATGCGCGCGGCCGCGGGCCGGACCCGCGCGGCGGATCCCTCCTCGTTCGCCGAGGCCAAGGAGGAGCTGCGCCGGGTCGGGCAGGAGTGGAAGGAGCAGGCCCGCGAGGCCCGCGCGGAGGCCCGTTCGGCGCGCCGCCAGGCGAAGGAGTTCCAGCGGGTCGCCCGACAGGTGCAGGAGGAGGTCCAGGACCGGTTCTCGCGGGGCGACTGGCCCAAGGGGGTCTGGGAGGGGATCTCGGGCATCACGGCCCAGCTCGGCGACCTGGTGGCGGGCACGACCCACCCGAAGGCCGCGTCGCCGGAGTCGCCGTTCGCGAAGTCCCCGGCCGACGGGGCGCCGGTCGGCGAGACCCCGGAGTGGGCGCGGGACACGGCGGGTTCGGGCGACCCGGCCCGTGACCTCGACCGCCTCCTCGACCGCTTCCGCGACGAGATCCGCGACGCGGCCCGTGACCACGGCGTGACCGAGTCCCAACTCTCGGAGACCCGCCGCCACTTGTCCGCGGCGGCGACCCGGATCACGGCCCTGCTCCACCCGGCGAGAAAGGGCTGAGGGGCCGGCCGGCCGAGCACCGGGCCCGCCCGCCGGACGAGCGGGGCGGCCGCCGCCCACCCGGGGCCCCGTCCGTCCGGCGGGCGGGGTCCTCAGCCCCGGACGACCGTGACCGTCACCCGGGCGCCGGGGGCCGCGAGGATCCGGGCCCTGCCGCGCTCCGTGCGGAGCACCAGCGCGCCGCCGCGGGCGGTGACCCGCCAGTCGCCGGGCGGGAGGGAGAGCTCGGTGACGCGGGAGCCGCGCCGGCCGGCCGCGTCGTAGGACAGCCGGTAGACCCCGGCCCCGGAGTCGTACCCGGCGGAGCGGACCGTGCCCGCGACCGCCTCCGCGTACGGCTCGGCGGTCAGCTCCTTGTTCGTACGGAAGGCGCCGGACCCGTCCACCGCGCAGTAGCCGCCGCCGTAGCACCACACGTAGCCCGCCCAGCCGGAGGTGTAGCGCCCCAGGGAGGCCATGGCCTCGCGGTAGAAGCGGTTCATGTTCGGCAGGGAGTTGTTGAGCGGTCCCCACTCCCCCACCACCACGGGCACCTTGTACTCCTTGGGGTACAGGGTGACGGCCTGCTCGTAGCTCTCGATCCAGCCGGCGGCGGGATCGTAGTCGGCGCCCGCCTCCATGCCGGTGTTGTAGAAGTGCGGGGCGTAGACGACCTTCGGGTCGTCGATCCTGCCCAGTCCGGTGGGCACGCCCTCGCCGACGATCGGGGTCGGTTCGACGAAGACCCAGGCGTCCCGGTCGACCGAACGGACCGCGTCCGCGAGGCGGTTGTACATCGGGGTGAGCTGGTCCCGTTCGATGCGCCGGGCCGCCGTCGGCAGGTCCTCTCCCTCCCGCAGCTCGCCCATCGGCTCGTTGACGAGGTCGTAGCCGAGCACGGCCGGATGGTCCTCGAAGCGTTCGGCGAGCACCCGCCACATGCGGGCCTGGGCGCGCCTCAGGTCCTCGTCCTCGTACAGGTGGGTGAAGGCCCGCTGGACGGCGGGCTCGAAGTACTCGGAGAACCAGTCGTCCGGGTGCGGGGTGAAGGGCAGCCCGTCGGTCCTGGTCGCCCAGGCCGGCACGCCCCGGTGGCCGAAGGCGGGCCCGAAGACGTCCTGGTGGGCGTCGACGAGGACCTTGACGTCGTACTTCCCGGCCCAGTCCAGGATGCGTTCGATCTTCCGCAGATAGGTCTGGCTGTACCGGCCGGGGCGGGGCTCCAGGTCGTCCCAGAAGACGAGCAGGCGGGCGAAGCCGAAGCCCTTGGCCCGCAGGTCGCGGAAGTGCTTCTCGGTGATCGCGGAGAGGGCGGCGTCGCCGCGGTTGGCCTTGTCCTCGACGTTCCAGCCGCGCAGGGTGAGCGCGCGGCCGTGCTCGTCGGTGAGGACGGGGATGCCGGTCTCCGCCGGCTCCGCGTGGGCGGCCGTCGGGGCGAGCAGGGCGGCGACGACGAGGGTCGCCGCGAGGGTGGTTCGCGTTCGCTGCAAGGAAGACCTCCGGCACGAGGAAGTGAGAGATGTTCACGTTTCGCGTGCCGGAGATCCCATCAGGAGTACTGACGCGTCATCAAGGGGTCGTCACGAGGTCTTCAGGACGATCTTCCCGAAGAGCTCGCCGGAGGCCATCTTCTCGAAGCCCTCCCGCGCCCGGTCCAGCGGCAGCACCTCGTCGATCACCGGCCGGAGGCCCGTCGCCGCGCAGAACGAGAGCAGGTCCTCCAGCTCGTCCTTGGAGCCCATCGTCGAGCCGACGACCTTCAGCTCCAGGAAGAAGATCCGGGTCAGCTCGGCGTGCGAGGGGCGGTCGCCGCTCGTGGCGCCCGAGATGACCAGCGTGCCGCCGGGCCGCAGCGACTTGACCGAGTGCGACCAGGTGGCGGCGCCGACGGTCTCGATGACGGCGTCCACGCGCTGCGGGAGCCGCGCGCCCGGCTCGTACGCCTCGACGGCGCCGAGCTCGACGGCCCGCTTCCGCTTGGCCTCGTCGCGGCTGGTGGCGAAGACCCGCAGGCCGGCCGCCTTGCCGAGGGCGATCGCGGCGGTGGCGACGCCGCCGCCCGCGCCCTGTACGAGCACGGAGTCGCCGGGGCGCACGCCGGCGTTGGTGAAGAGCATGCGGTAGGCGGTCAGCCAGGCGGTGGGGAGGCAGGCGGCCTCCTCGAAGGACAGCTCCTTCGGCTTGCGCAGCACGTTCCAGCTGGGGACGGTCACCCGCTCGGCGAAGGTGCCCTGGTAGCGCTCGGTGAGGATGGACCGGGGCTCGTCGGGGCCGACGCCGTGGCCCGTCTGGCCGATGACGGAGTGCAGGACGACCTCGTTGCCGTCCTCGTCGATCCCGGCGGCGTCGCAGCCGAGGATCATCGGCAGCTTCTCCTCGGGCAGTCCGACCCCGCGCAGCGACCACAGGTCGTGGTGGTTGAGCGAGGCGGCCTTGACGGTGACGGTGGTCCACCCGGGCCGCGCCTCGGGTTCGGGACGTTCGCCCAATTCGAGGCCGTTCAGGGGCTGGTCGCGGTCGATTCGGGCAGCGTAGGCAGCGAACATGGCCCCGACCCTAGGCCGCCGCCGGTGCGCGACGGAACCACGACCCGGTGTGACCCGTGTCGCCTGGACAGCCCGCGCGACGGCGTCTCCGCCCGGCGCCCCGCGGCTCCCCGCACCCGGGACGGCGCCCCCGCCTCCCCCGTACGGCGCACGCCCCGCCCACCGAACGGAGCACGTGTGCCAAGGGCCCCGTCCCCGTCCACCGGACGGAGCACGTGCGCCAGGGGCCCCGTCCCCGTCCACCGGACGGACCGCGCACGCCGAACCGACCCCGTACGCCGAAGGGCCCGCTCCCGTCCACCGAACCCGCCGCGCACGCCGAAGGGCCCCGTCCCGGTGTGCGGAACGGGGCCCTTCGGCGTGACCGAGGCGCGTCAGCGGTGACCGCGCGGTCGGGTGGGCGCGTCAGCGGCGGGCGATGCCCTCGGCGCGGGCGGCGGCGGCGACCGCGGCCGCGACGGCCGGGGCGACCCGCTCGTCGAACGGCGACGGGATCACGCAGTCGGCGGCGAGCTGGTCGCCGACCACGTCAGCGATGGCGTTGGCCGCGGCGATCTTCATGCCCTCGGTGATCCGGGAGGCCCGGACCTGGAGCGCGCCGGCGAAGATGCCGGGGAACGCGAGGACGTTGTTGATCTGGTTCGGGTAGTCCGAACGGCCGGTCGCCACGACGGCCGCGTACTTGTGCGCGACGTCGGGGTGGACCTCGGGGTTCGGGTTGGCCATGGCGAACACGAAGGCGTTCGGCGCCATGGCGGCGACCGCCGCCTCGGGGACCGTACCGCCGGAGACGCCGATGAAGACGTCCGCGCCGGCCAGGGCGCTCTCCAGGGAGCCGGTGAGGCCCGCCTTGTTCGTGAGCTCGGCGATCTCGCGCTTGACGTCCGTGAGGTCCTCGCGGTCGCGGCTGACGATGCCCTTTCGGTCGGCGACGCAGACGTCGCCGAGGCCGGCCTCCAGGAGGAACTTCGCGATGGCCACACCGGCCGCGCCGGCGCCGGAGATGACGCCGCGCAGGTCGCCGAGGGTCCGGCCGGTCAGCTTCGCCGCGTTGCGCAGGGCGGCGAGGGTGACGATGGCGGTGCCGTGCTGGTCGTCGTGGAAGACCGGGATGTCGAGGCGCTCCTGGAGCTTGCGCTCGATCTCGAAGCACCGCGGGGCCGAGATGTCCTCCAGGTTCACGCCGCCGAAGGACGGGGCGAGCCGGACGACGGTCTCGACGATCTCGTCGGTGTCGGTGGTGGCCAGGGCGATCGGGACCGCGTCCACGCCGCCGAACTGCTTGAAGAGGATGGCCTTCCCCTCCATGACCGGGAGGGAGGCCTCCGGGCCGATGTCGCCGAGGCCGAGCACCGCCGTGCCGTCGGTCACGACGGCGACGACCTGGGACTTCCAGGTGTAGTCGTTGACCAGCTCGGGCTGCTCCGCGATCGCGGTGCACACCTTGGCGACGCCGGGCGTGTACGCGAGGGACAGGTCGTCCCTGTCCCGGAGGGGGACGGTGGCCTGCACGGCCATCTTGCCGCCCCGGTGAAGGGCGAAGACAGGATCGAAGGGCTCCTCGGGAGCTCCGTCCGTACCACTGTCGTTGCGAGGATTGACGATCTCCGCTGCCATTGGGTTGACCCCTTAAGTCTGCTTCGTCTGAGGGTTGGCCGCTCCTGGTGTGGAGCGGTGGGCGGGTCCCGCGGCCGCCGTGTCTGGCAGCCGCGCGGGCGCGCCGCACAACGCGCCCTGAGCCCCGGATGAGGGGTGTAAGGATCCTTCTTACCGGACGGACGGCACCGCAGACGAGTTCATATCCGTTCGGTGACGCGACTCATACCGAGTGCATCCGGACGGGGAAGGAGAACGACACGTCACCCGATGTCCCGATAGATGGTTTCCGCACCTGATTGGCGGCCTTCCGTTCGTCCGAATGGCGAGATCAACCGCAGATTTTCCGGTGGAAGGGAAGGGATTCCGTAGAAGATCCGGCCCTGATGTACCGGCCTGTCGGGATTTCGGGGTCACCTGTTATCCGATTTTGACATCCGAGGCCGTCGGTTTGTGGCAGTCCGAATGGCAAGATGCCGTAATCACACGAGGTCGCGACACTCGAAGGTACGTACGCGACCACCTGGCAGCACCTCACACGCCGGAGGAACCCGACCATGACCGCACGCTCCACGCGCTGTACGACCGCCAAGACCCGCACGTCCCGTCTTGCCGCGGTCGCCGCCATCGCGGTCGCCGGCTCGATGCTGCTGACCGCCTGCGGCGACCAGACCGAGAGCGGTTCGACCAAGGAGGGCGGCTCGTCCTCCGCCGCCGCGAGCAAGGCCCCGCTCTTCTCGAAGCTCCCCGCCGACATCCAGAAGTCGGGTGTCATCAAGGTCGGCACGGACGCCTCGTACGCCCCCATGGAGTTCACCGAGGGCGGCAAGATCGTCGGTGTCGACCCGGACATCGCGAAGGCCCTCGGCAAGCAGCTCGGCGTCGAGCTCCAGTTCGTCTCGGGCACCTTCGACGGCCTGATCACCTCGATCTACACCGGCCGCCAGCAGCTGATCATGTCCTCGATGACGGACAACAAGAAGCGCCAGGAGGGCCTGGACGACAACGGGAAGAAGATCGGCAAGGGCATCGACTTCGTCGACTACTTCAACTCCGGCGTCTCCCTGCTGGTCAAGAAGGGCAACCCGCAGGGCGTCAACTCCCTCGACGACCTCTGCGGCAAGACCGTCGCCGTCCAGCGCGGCACGATCTACGAGGACACCTTCAAGGCGCAGGCCGCCAAGTGCGGCGACAAGAAGCTGACCATCCAGGCCTTCGACACCGACGCCGAGGCCCAGACCCGCGTGAAGGCGGGCGGCGCGGTCGCCGACCTGAACGACTACCCGGTCGCCTCGTACATCGCGAAGACCTCCGGCGGCGGCAAGGACTTCGAGGTCGTCGGCAACCAGAGCGACGTCGGCCTCTTCGGCATCGGCGTCTCGAAGGAGAACACCCAGCTGCGCGACGCCGTCAAGGAAGCCCTCGACGCGATCATCAAGGACGGCTCCTACGCCGAGGCCCTGAAGAAGTGGGACGTCGAGGACAGCGCGGTCAAGTCGGCCACGATCAACGCCGGCAAGTGACCTCTCCTCGTACCACTGAAGGGCAGTCGTCATGACTGACAAGATCAGCAAGGACCCGGCCGCCGCTCCGGCCGGGCCCACCCCCTCGGGCGTCCCCTACGAGGCGATCAAGGCCGTCCCCGTGCGCCACTACGGCCGCTGGGTCAGCGCCGTCGTGGTCGTCGTCCTCCTCGGGTGGCTCGTCTACGCCTTCTCCCAGGGCGACGTCGTCTGGGACACGGTGTGGGACAAGGTGTTCGACCCCTCCGTCATCGACGGCATGTGGAACACCATCATCATCAGCATCGCGTCCATGGCGCTGGGCCTCGTGCTCGGCATCGTCTTCGCCGTGATGCGGCTCTCCAAGAACCCGGTGACCGGCGCGGTCGCCTGGCTCTACATCTGGTTCTTCCGCGGCACCCCGGTCTACGTCCAGCTGCTCGTCTGGTTCAACCTGTCGCTGATCTTCCACTACATCGACCTCGGGCCGATCTACAAGAACGAGACCGTGGACGTCATGACGCCGTTCATGGTGGCCCTGCTCGGCCTCGGCCTGAACGAGGGCGCCTACATGGCGGAGATCGTCCGCGCCGGCATCCAGTCGGTCGACGAGGGCCAGACCGAGGCGGCGCACGCGCTGGGCATGTCCTCGACGAAGACCATGGGCCGCATCGTGCTCCCGCAGGCCATGCGGGTGATCGTGCCGCCGACGGGCAACGAGTTCATCAACATGCTGAAGACCTCGTCCCTGGTCTCGGCCGTGCAGTACACCGAGCTGCTGCGCGCCTCGTCGAACATCGGCAACACGGCGGGCGCCGTCATGGAGATGCTCTTCGTCGCCTCCATCTGGTACCTCGCGCTGACCAGCGTGTTCAGCGTCGGCCAGTACTACCTGGAGCGCCGTTTCGCCCGCGGTTCGACGCGCAACCTGCCGCCCACCCCGTGGCAGCGCGTCAAGAAGAACCTCACCACCTTCAAGCGTTCCCCGGAGGCAGCGGCATGACCGGTCAGCCCATGGTCAAGGCCGAAGGCGTCCACAAGTCCTACGGCGCGGCCCACATCCTCCGAGGCATCGACCTCGAAGTGCAGAACGGCGAGGTCTTCTGCCTCGTCGGCCCCTCCGGCTCCGGGAAGTCGACCTTCCTGCGCTGCATCAACCACCTGGAGCGCATCGACGGTGGCCGGCTGTCCGTCGACGGCGAGCTGGTCGGCTACAAGCAGAAGGGCGACAAGCTCTACGAGCTGAAGGACAGCGAGGTCGCGGTCCAGCGCCGTGACATCGGCATGGTCTTCCAGCGCTTCAACCTCTTCCCGCACATGACGGCCCTGGCCAACGTCATGGAGGCGCCCGTCCAGGTGAAGGGCGAGTCCAAGGCGGTGGCGCGCGAGCGGGCCGAGCGCCTGCTCGACCGGGTCGGCCTGCGGGACAAGATGGGGAACTACCCGTCCCAGCTCTCCGGCGGCCAGCAGCAGCGCGTGGCCATCGCCCGCGCGCTGGCGATGGAACCGAAGCTGATGCTCTTCGACGAGCCGACCTCGGCGCTCGACCCGGAGCTCGTGGGTGACGTCCTCGACGTCATGCGGGACCTGGCCGAGTCGGGCATGACGATGATCGTCGTCACGCACGAGATGGGCTTCGCCCGGGAGGTCGGCGACTCGCTGGTCTTCATGGACGGCGGCGTGGTGGTCGAGTCGGGCAACCCGCGGGACGTCCTGGGGAACCCGCAGCAGGACCGGACGAAGGCGTTCCTGTCCAAGGTGCTGTAAGGCCCGCGGTGCCGTGAGAGGCACGGAAAGGGGCGGTACGGAGGACCCGTACCGCCCCTTTCGCGCGTGCGCGGCTACTTCACGGCGAGGACGAGGGCGTCGCAGGGCGAGGCCCAGACCGTCCGGGCCTCGCCGAAGCCGGCGGCGAGGAGGGTGTCGGCGTGCCAGCGGGCGGAGGGGGCGTCGCCGTCGGCGTGTTCGCCGTAGATCTCGAAGCGCCGGGCGGTGGGCTCGGCGAGGACCGGGTCCTCGGCGGCGACGGCCCACCAGTCGGCCCAGTCGAGGACGCCGTCGGCCTTCTCCCGGTCCATGCGGGCGTGCCGCAGTTCGCGCTCGGCGGCGTTGATGCGGGGCGTGGCCCCGTCGATCATGTGGTCGGCGTTCATGAAGACGCCGCCGTCGCGGACGAGGCCGGCGAGCTGCCCGTAGAGGGCCGTCAGGGGCTCGCTGTGGAGCCAGTGGAGGGCGGTGGCGGTCAGGACGGCGTCGTACGAGTCGTACGGCAGGCTCGCGGCCCACGAGGGGTCCTTGAGGTCGGCGGTGACGAAGGTGACGCGCTCGTCGCCGACGAAGGAGCCCTCGGCGATGGCGAGGAGGGCCGGGTCGAGGTCGACGCCGACACCGGTCGCGTCGGGGAACCTCCGGAGCAGCCGGCTCGTGATACTTCCCGTACCGCACGCGAGGTCGAGGACACGGGGCTTCGGCCCCACCAGCGCCCCGACCATGTCGAGCATGACGCGGAAGCGCTCCTCCCGGTCCGGCATGTACCACTCCTGCTGACGGTCCCAGCTCTGCTGCCAGGCCGCCCAGTCGGTTCCGGTCATGGTCGTTCCTCCCCGCGTTCGTAATACCCTCGAAGGGGAAACAGGCGTTACCCCTTCCGACCGGGACACTAGCCCGCCGAAGTAAGGACTACAAGTGGAACTGGCCCATTACTCGGATTTCGCCGTACGTCTGGTCAACACCGAGGAGCCGGCCCGCAACAAGGACGCGCTGACCTCCGTCGAGGTGCTCCGGGACCTCTTCGGCCCCGCCACCCAGATGGCCCGGCGGGTCACGGAGGCGGACCTGCCGCGCTTCCGCACGGTGCGGGCCCGGCTGCGGGCGGTCTTCGCCGCGGCCGACGAGGGCGACCACACGGGGGCGGTGGACCTGCTGAACTCGCTCCTCCTGGAGTTCCCCGTCAGCCCGCAGATCTCCGGCCACGACATCCTGGACGAGGAGGGCAGGCCCCGGTGGCACATGCACCTCGCCGACCACTCCTCGAACGCGACCACGGGCTACGCCGCGATCTCGGCGATGGGCCTCGCCTTCCACCTGACGGAGTTCGGCGCCGACCGCCTCGGCCTCTGCCAGGCGCCGCCCTGCCGCAACGCCTACCTGGACACCTCCACCAACCGCTCCCGCCGCTACTGCTCGGACCGCTGCGCGACCCGCGCCAACGTGGCCGCCTACCGGGCCCGCAAGCGCCTGGAGGCCGAGCGCACGGGCCTCACCGAGGACACCAGCCAGGAGAGCGTCACGCCCGGCGAACGCTGACGCCCCGGCGTCAGCGGCCGGTACCGCGCCCACACCCGCCCGAGGACCAGTTCGGGCGGTACGGCCCCGAAGACCCGGCTGTCCCCCTCGGCGTCCGGGTTGTCACCGAGCACCCACCAGCCGCCGTCACGTCGCTCGACCAGCCGCTTCACGATGAGCAGGTCCTGCTGGAGGGGATGCCGCAGCACGGCCACGCACCCGGCCCGCAGGCGCGCCCCGTACCGCACGAGCAGCCGGTCGCCGTGGAGCAGCGTGGGCACCATCGACACCCCCGTCACCTCGGCGATCCCGAACGGCGCACCGGCCTCGGCCACCCGCTCCCGCCCCTCTCCCGTCATCCGGCACCTCCCGGCCCGCGCCTGCGTCGGCTCGTCCACTCGTACACGAGTCCCATGGTGACCCTGGACTTTTGACCTAAGCCCCAGGGGGCGCCCGCGAAAACGCCCTTCTCACCGAGTAATGTCCCACCTGAGAAGACGATCACGAGGAAGGACGGCTCAATGCTCTCCCGCCTGTTTGCCCCCAAGGTGAAGGTCAGCGCCCACTGCGACCTCCCGTGCGGCGTGTACGACCCGGCCCAGGCCCGCATCGAGGCCGAGTCCGTCAAGGCTGTCCAGGAGAAGTACCTGGCCAACGACGACCCGCACTTCCGCGCGCGCGCCACGGTCATCAAGGAGCAGCGCGCCGAGCTCGCCAAGCACCACGTCTCGGTGCTCTGGAGCGACTACTTCAAGGCCCCGCACTTCGAGAAGTACCCCGAGCTCAACCAGCTGGTCAACGACACCCTGAAGGCCCTCTCGGCCGCCAAGGCGTCGACGGACCCGAAGACGGGCGAGAAGGCGCTGGAGCTCATCGCCGAGATCGACCGCATCTTCTGGGAGACGAAGAAGGCCTGACCTTCCGACTCCCACCCGGAGGGGTACGACCGCCGAGCGGTGGTCGTACCCCTCCGGGCGTTTCCACGGCTCCGGGCGCTCCTACGGCTCCGTCGGCAGGGTGTAGCGGCGTTTCTCCTCGGAGGTCGCGCCCAGGCGGTCGTAGAAGCGGATCGCGCCCTCGTTCCAGACGGGGGTCTGCCACTGCAGTTCCCCGAGGCCCAGGGCGCGGGCCTCGGTGCGGAGCGCGGTGATCAGGAGGGGACCCAGGCCGTGGCCGCGGGAGGCCTCCGCGAGGTAGAGGCAGTCCATGTGGAGGTACTCCGCGCCGTCCCAGGTGGAGAGCTCCGGGGCGCAGGTGGCGTAACCCGCGAGGGTGCCGTCGGGGAGGGCGGCGACGAAGCAGCGGAGGCGGGGGCGCCCGGGGCCGAAGAGGAGGCCGGCGAGGCGGTCCGCGAGGCCGGGGGCCGGGGGCTCGGCCTTCTCGTACGCTGCGTGCTCGGTGATCAGCTCGACGACCCGCGGCAGGTCCTCGGGGTGTGCGTGTCGTACCACGGCCTCGCGTTCGCTCATGCGGTCATCATGCACGGCCCCACCGACAGCGCGGCCGTCGCGCCCTGGCGACGGAGCCACTCGCGGTACGGGGCCGCCCGCAGGGCCACCTCCTGGTAGGCCGCGGCGAGTTCGGCGTACAGCACGTCCAGGGGTGCGCCCGGGCGCGCGTACAGCAGGAGCCGGACGCCCAGCGGATCGCCGCGCAGGGGCCGGACGGCCATGTCCTCGCGCGGGACCGAGGTGGGCTGGCAGGGGGCGACGGCCTCGCCGAGGGCGATGAGCGAGGCGGCCGTGTGGTAGTCGCCGTGCAGCAGGGGCGGGTCGATGCCGGCGGCGCCGAGGACCCGCCGGAGGCCGTCCCATTCGCCGTCGACGGTCGGGTCGACCATCCAGTGGTCGGTGGCGAGGTCGGCGAGGTCCACGACGGGTCCGGCCGCGGCCGGGTGGTCGTGGGCCATGGAGATGAACTGCGGTTCGCGGGCGACCAGGACCCGGCCCGTGAGGCCCTCGGGGACCCGCAGCGGGCAGCCCTCCACCTCGTGCACGAAGGCCACGTCGAGCTGCCCGGAGGCGACCGTGCGCAGCAGCGCGCTGGCGGAGACGTCCACCCGGAGGCCGACGTCCGTGCCGGGCAGCCGCTGCCGGAGCCGGCGCAGCCAGCCCGGGAGCGCCCGGCTGGCGGTGGAGCCGACGCGGAGCCCGGGCCCGTCGGCGCGGGTGGCGGCGGCCCGGGTCTCGGTGACGAGCGCGGCCATGTCGGCGACCAGCGGGCGGGCCCTGCTGAGCAGGGAGCGGCCGAGGGGGGTGGGGTGGCAGCCGGTGCGGCCGCGGGAGAAGAGTTCGGCGCCGAGGGAGTTCTCGATCCGGCGCAGCTGGGTGGTCAACGAGGGCTGGCTCATGCCCAGTTGCCGGGCCGCCTTGTGCAGGCTGCCCGTGTCCGCGATGGCGCAGAGCACGCGCAGATGTCTCACCTCCAGCTCCATGCCCCCGAGGGTAGGGCGGCTCCCCTGGTCACACCAGACGCCCGGAGCTCGTCAATATCCTTTCATTCCAAGGAAGTTGACACAGATCGTCCTCGTGATGCGGTGGAGCTATCGGTGGTTGGCATCATCCCCGGACGGGTCGGTTCCCCCGAGACTCTCCCCGACACCAACAGGAGGAGCCCCCCATGCGTCACCCCAAGGTCCTCACCTCCGTGCTGACCGCCGCCCTCGGTCTCGGTCTCGCCGCTTCCCTCGGCACGGCCCCGGCGGCAGCGGTCGGCACGGGCACCACCGGCACCTTCGGCAGTGCCGGCAACGCCACCGCGGCGTACGCCGGTTCGGCCGAGGAGGCCAAGGCCAACCAGGCCTTCTTCGACGCCGTCGTGAAGTCGGTGGCGAAGAAGCGGGCCGCCGTCCCCGGCGCGACCGCCGTCACCGTCGTCTACAGCGCCGCCAACGCGCCGACCTTCCGCACCCAGATAGCCCGCTCCGCCCAGATATGGAACAGCTCGGTGGTGAACGTCCGGCTCGTCGAGGGCAGCAACCCCGACTTCGCCTACTACGAGGGCAACGACTCCCGTGGCTCGTACGCCAGCACCGACGGCCACGGCGGCGGCTACATCTTCCTCGACTACCGGCAGAACCAGCAGTACAACTCCACCCGGGTCACCGCCCACGAGACCGGGCACGTCCTCGGGCTGCCGGACCACTACAGCGGTCCGTGCAGCGAGTTGATGTCGGGCGGCGGCCCCGGCACGTCCTGCCAGAACGCCCAGCCGAACGCGCAGGAGCGCTCCCGCGTCGACCAGCTGTGGCGTTACGGCCTCGCCTCCGCGTTCAAGGGCTGACCGGAGCCGCGCGGGCACGGCGGCGGCGCTCCCTCCCCGGGGCGCCGCCGTCCCCGCCTCAGGCCGTCCGGAGGAGCCCGCGGCCGAAGTCCGCGCCGGGCGGCAGCTGGCGCCGCACCCGCTCCAGGGCCTCCTCGAAGTCGCCCCCCGCGACGCACGCCTCGAAGGCGGTGCCGCCGTAGTGCAGCGTCAGGCTGAGGTCGGCGCGCTCGCCGAGCGTCAGCAGGCAGGCCAGGGTGGCCTGCTGGGCGGCGCCGTCCACGACGACGGGGAGCGGCAGGTCCCACTCCAGGACGCAACCCGTGAGGGCCCGTCCGCCCTCGTCGGCGACGAGCGCGGCGAAGCCCTCGCCCGTGTACTCGACCCCCCTGATCCGGGTGGCGACGCGCCGCCCGTCGGCCGTGATGACGATCGCTTCCGCGCCGCTGCGGTCCCGGTACCAGCCGGTCCAGACTTCCGTCGACTCCGATGACATGCGCGGACTGTAGCCGTACGACGGGCTTCGCCGCGCGTCCGGTCACCCGGGGGCCGGACTTCTCCCGATCTCGCCGTTCTTGCCGGTCACGTGCGTGGTGGCGGCTTCCGCCCCCTCGTGGAGCGGGCAGTCGGGGTTGCGGCAGGGCTGCACCTCCCACTCCGGCACCCAGGCCCCGAGGACCTTGTGCCGGGTGGCCACCGTGCCGAGCGGTCCGCCGCAGGCCGGGCAGTGGCGCTCGGCCAGGGGGTCCCGCGTCGTGCGAGGCGTCTCCTCACCCATGCGTCCAGGGTAGGACGCCCCGCGCGACGCCGCCCGCCGTCGCTACCGCTTCCTGGTGTACGTACGGACGAGCACGCCGTTCCCGAAGGTGCGGACCTCGCCGAGCTCGAAGTCCCGGGGCTCGAAGCCGGCGCCGAACATGGGCATGCCGGTGCCGTAGACCTGCGGGTACGTCTTGACGACCAGCTCGTCGATCTCCTCGATGAGCTCGCCGGCGATGGTGGAACCACCGCAGAGGTAGATGCCCAGGGGGCCGTCCTCGGCCTTGAGCTCGCGGACGCGGCCGACGAGGTCGTCGGCGATCAGCTCGACGTTCGGATGGGGCGACTCGGCGAGCGAGCGGGTGACCACGAACTCGCGCAGGTGGTTGTACGGGCTGGTGATGCCGATGTCGAGGGCGAGCTGGTACGACTTCCTGCCCTGAACGAGGGTGTCGTAGCGCTTGTTGTCGGCGTCGATCCCGAACGTCTCGCGCCCCTGCGTCGGGACGGTCTCGGGGTACTCGGCGTTCATGAAGTCCATGAACGCGGCGTCCACGAACTTGTACATGGACGTGGCGTCGCCCTCGGGGTCGCCGATGAAGCCGTCGATGGTGCAGGCGATGTAGTACGTGAGCTTGCGCAAACCGGCCCTCTTCGTCGGGGAAGCGGCTGCGATCGCAACCACGACAGTTATAGTGCTTCACCTGTAGTGGTTGCGCAAGACCCATTGCCGAAGGAGCCCGCCATGGCGAGAAACCCGGAACGCCGCACGGCCCTGCTCGACGCCGCGATCGAGGTCCTGGCGGACGAAGGCGCCCGCGGGCTGACCTTCCGGGCGGTCGACGCCCGGGCGGGCGTCCCCACGGGCACCTCGTCCAACTACTTCACCGACCGCGACCAGCTGCTCTCCCAGGTCGGCGACCGGATCTTCGTCCGGCTCACCCCGGACCCGGAGGCCGCGGCGGCCGCCATGCGGCCCGCACCCAGCCGGCAGCTGGTGCTCGACCTGATGCGCTGGATCGCCCGGCGACTGGCCGCCGAACGCACCTGTTACCTCGGGCTCTTCGAGCTCCGCCTCGAAGCCGTCCGCCGCCCCGAGCTGAGGAGCCAGCTCACCAAGGTGCTCCGGTCCGACCTGGACGCGAACGTCCAGGGGCACCTCGCCGCCGGGATGCCCGGCGACGCGGACACGGTCCGGCTGCTGTACTTCGCCCTCACCGGGCTGCTCCTCGACCACTTCACGGTCCCGGGGGTCCTGGGCGACCGGGACCTGGACGACATGATCGAGACCGTGGTCGCCCGGATCGTCCCCGCCATGTGAGGCCGGACCGTCAGGACGTACGCCGCGTGACGAACTCCGCGAGGGCGAGCAGGTCCTCCGCCGCCGCCAGGTCCGGCACCGCCCGGTCCAGGTGCTCGACGGCGCGGCCCATGCGCTCGGCCGCCTGGGCCTGCGCCCAGTCACGGCCACCGGCCCGCTCGACGGCGTCCGCCGCCGCCCGTACCGCCACCGCGTCGAGGGCCGGCCGGGAGTACAGCTCGGCCAGCTCCTCCCCCGCCGGGGTGCCGGAGGTGAGCGCCGCCACCACGGGGAGCGACTTCTTGTGGGCGACGAGGTCGGCGCCGGCCGGCTTGCCCGTGCGGTCCGGGTCGCCCCAGATGCCGATGAGGTCGTCGATCAGCTGGAAGGCGAGACCGGCCTCCCGGCCGAAGGCGTCCATCGCCGCGACCTCCTCCTCTCCCGCGCCCGCATAGAGCGCGCCGAGGGCGCAGGAACAGCCGAGCAGGGCGCCCGTCTTGGCGGTGGCCATGGCCAGGCACTCGTCGAGGGAGACCTCGCGCGGGTCGCGCTGCTCGAAGGCGCAGTCGGCCTGCTGGCCCGCGCAGAGCTCGATGATGCAGGCGGCGAGGCGCGCGGAGGCCGCGGCGGAGGCCGGGTGCGGATCCTCGGCGAGCAGCCGCAGGGCCAGTGCGCTCATGGCGTCGCCGGCCATGAGCGCGTCGGGGACGCCGAAGACGGTCCAGGCGGTGGGCCGGTGCCGCCGGGTCGGGTCCTCGTCGACGATGTCGTCGTGGAGCAGGGTGAAGTTGTGCGCGAGCTCCACCGCCGCCGCGGCCTTCACCGCCCGGGTCTCGTCGGCGCCGAGGGCGCGGGCCGCCGCGAGGACCAGGGCGGGCCGGATCGCCTTGCCCTGCCGCCCCGCGTCCGGGGTGCCGTCGGCGCGCTCCCAGCCGAAGTGGTACATCGCCACCCGCCGTATGGAGCCCGGCAGGGACTCGACGGTCGAGCGCAGTTGGGGATGGACGGCGGTGCGCGTCCGGTCCAGGAGCGTCACGGCCCCCTGGCCGCCGGCGGCGGCGCCCGTGCTGGTCATGGTCACGGTCTTTTCCTTCACGTCCTTCGCGGCGGTTCCGCACGACGGCTCTTCGCCGTGCGGGGCCGGGGTGTGCCCGGGGCCGGGGTGCGCCCGGGGCCGGGGTGCGCCCGGGGGCGGGGAGGTTCGGTCCCCGCCCCCGGGCGCCGCCGGCTCAGCGCCAGCGGCTGACCTCGACGTTCTCCAGGACGCCGAGGGCGTCCGGGACGAGGATCGCCGCCGAGTAGTAGGCCGTGACCAGGTAGGAGATGATCGCCTGCTCGTCGATGCCCATGAAGCGGACGGAGAGGCTGGGCTCGATCTCGTCGGGGAGGCCGGTCTGGTGCAGACCGATGACGCCCTGGTCGGCCTCGCCGGTGCGCATGCAGATGATCGAGGTGGTCCGGGCGTCCGAGACCGGGATCTTGTTGCACGGGTAGATCGGCACCCCGCGCCAGGTCGGGATGCGGTTGCCCGCGATCTCGATCGTCTCGGGCACGAGTCCGCGCTTGTTGAGCTCGCGGCCGAAGGCGGCGATGGCGCGGGGGTGGGCGAGGAACATCTTGGAGCCCCGGCGGCGGGAGAGCAGCTCGTCCAGGTCGTCCGGGCCGGGGACGCCGTCGTGCGGCTGGAGCCGCTGCCCGTAGTCGCAGTTGGAGAGGAGGCCGAACTCCTTGTTGTTGACGAGCTCGTACTCCTGGCGCTCGCGGAGCGCCTCGACCGTGAGCCGCAGCTGCTGCTCGGTCTGGTTCATCGGCTGGTTGTAGAGGTCGGCGACGCGGCTGTGGACCTTCAGCACGGTCTGGGCGACGCTCAGCTCGTACTCGCGGGGCGAGGCCTCGTAGTCGACGTAGGTGTGCGGGACGACCGCCTCGCCGACGTGGCCGGCGGAGAGGTCGATGGCCGCCTCGCCGTACGTGTTGGTGCGCTGCTCGGGCATCGCCGCCACGCCCGCGAGGTGGTCGGCGAGCGAGCCGACGCGCTCCGCGAGGTTCCGCACGTCGTCCCGGGTGAGCTCCAGGATCGTGCAGGAGGTGGCGGCCCGGGCGGTCCAGTCCCAGGTGGCGCCCTCGCCGATCAGCGCGGACTCGCCGAGGTAGGCGCCGTCGGCGAGGACGCCGAGCACGGCCTCGTCGCCGTAGGGCCCCTCGCCGATCTGCTCGATGCGGCCGTGCGCGAGGAGGTGCACCCGGTCGGTGGGGGCACCCGCCACGGCGATGGTCTCGCCCGCCGCGTACTCCCGCTGGGTGCAGCGGGCCGCGAGCTCGGTCAGCGCGGCCTCGTCCTCGTAGCCGCGCAGCGCGGGGAGTTCGCCGAGTTCGGCGGGGATCACCGCGACGCGCTCACCGGTCTGGACGAAGGTGACGCGGCCGTCACCCACGGAGTAGCTGAGCCTCCGGTTCACCCGGTACGTGCCGCCCTGCACCTGGACCCACGGCAGCGTCCGCAGCAGCCACCGGGAGGTGATCTCCTGCATCTGCGGGGCCGACTTGGTGGTCGTGGCGAGGTTCCGCGCGGCGGCGGTGCCGAGACTCTGCTGCGGGGCCTGATCCGCGCGGACCTCGTCGCCAACCGAACCAACGGACATGGAACTCCCTCTCGTATGACTGAGTTGCGGGAGAAGCCTTTCAGCACGGAACGTGCCCGCGCCATTACACATTCGAGTGGGACTGTTCGACGATCTTCGGGGCATGTCACGCGATTTCCATCCGAACAGCGCAGCCCCACGCGTCCCCTGACGTCCTGTCCGGATCGGTTCGCACGCGGTCCGAACGGATGGCAGCGGAGCGACGGACTCCGGTACTCCGGAGGTCCACCCCGTCCTCCGGAAGGAGTCGGTCATGGCCTCACCCATGTCCGCGAACAGATTCCTCGGCGCACTGCGCGGCGAGGGCCTCGCGGTCGTCCAGGTCGGCGCCTGGTCCACCCACAACCGCAACCACAAGGGCCCCTGGGGGCCGGTGCACGGCGTGATGATCCACCACACCGTGACCCGCGGCACCGCGAACACCGTCCGGATCTGCCGGGACGGCTACGAGGGCCTCCCGGGGCCGCTCTGCCACGGCGTGATCGCCAAGGACGGCACGGTCCACCTCGTCGGCTACGGGCGGGCCAACCACGCGGGGCTCGGTGACGACGAGGTCCTCCGGGCGGTCATCGCCGAGCGGCGGCTGCCGCCGGACGACGAGGCCACCACGGACGGCAACCGGCACTTCTACGGCTTCGAGTGCGAGAACCTCGGCGACGGCGAGGACCCATGGCCGAAGGTCCAGCTGGAGGCCATCGCGAAGGCGGCGGCGGCCGTCTGCCGGGCGCACGGCTGGACGCACCGCTCGGTCATCGGACACCTGGAGTGGCAGCCGGGCAAGTCGGACCCGCGCGGGTTCACGATGGCGTCCATGCGGGAGCGGATCGCCGACCTGCTGCGCTGACCCGCCGGCCGGCCCGGCCGAGGGGCGGCGAGAATGGCCGGGTGAACGCGTTCGACCCGTCCCGTCTGCGGCCCCGGCTCCCCTCGCCCCTGGAGCCGGTGGAGGACGGGCGCTTCGCCCGGCGCGGCCTCACGCTGCTGCTGAAGCGCGAGGACCTCATCCACCCCGACCTGCCGGGCAACAAGTGGCGCAAGCTCGTGCTCAACCTGCGCGAGGCGGCCGGCCGGCCCGTCCTCACCTTCGGCGGCGCGTACTCCAACCACCTGCGGGCGACGGCCGCCGCCGGCCGGCTGCTCGGCTTCCCCACGGTCGGGGTGGTCCGCGGCGACGAGCTGGCCGGGCGGCCGCTCAACCCGTCGCTCGCGCGGTGCGCGGCGGACGGGATGCGCCTCGAGTTCGTAGACCGGGCCACGTACCGCGCGAAGAACGACCCGGCCACGCTCGCGGCGCTCCTGGAGCGGGCCCCCGCGGGCGCGTACGTGGTCCCGGAGGGCGGCAGCAACGCGCTCGCCGTCCACGGGTGCGTGGAGCTGGGTCGCGAGCTCGCCGGGGCGGCGGACGCGGTCGCGGTCGCCTGCGGCACGGGCGGCACCCTGGCGGGGCTCGCGGCCGGGCTCTCACCCGGGCAGAGGGCGTTGGGCGTCCCGGTCCTCAAGGGCGGCTTCCTCGGCGGGGAGGTCCGTGCCCTCCAGGAGGCGGCCTTCGGCGGACCGCGCGGGGAGTGGAGCCTGGACGAGCGCTTCCACGGCGGGGGCTACGCGCGCGTGTCCCCCGCCCTGGAGGCGTTCGCACAGGACTTCGAGGAGCGGCATGAACTCGCCATCGAGCGGCTCTATGTAGCCAAAATGCTGTACGGCCTGACGACCCTCGCGGAGGAGGGCGCCTTCCCGGCGGGCACCCGGCTGGCGGCGGTGATCACGGGCGCCCCGGAGGCCGGGGCACGGGACGCCGGGACTCCGGGGGGCGGGCCGCGGGACGCCGGGGCTCCGGGGGGCGGGCCGCGGGACGCCGGGGCTCCGGGGGGCCGGGCGCCGGAGGTCTCCTAGTCGTCCGCCTCCCGGTAGGCCGCCGCCTCCTCCAGGTCGAGGCGGCGGAGCAGGGTGCGCATCATCTCGTCGTCGATCCGGCGGGCGTCGCGCAGCTGGACGAAGACCTCGCGCTCCGCGTCGATCACCTCGCGCGAGAGCCGCCGGTAGGTGTCGTCCGCGGTCTCCCCCGTGATCGCGTTGACCGCGCCGAGCCGTTCCCACACGGCGTTGCGGCGCCGCTCCAGGACCGTGCGCAGCCGGTCGGCGAGGGGCTTCGGCAGGGTGTTGCGCTCGTCGGCGAGGAGCGCGTCGAGGCGCTCCTCGGCGGCCCGCGAGGCCTCGCTCTGGGCCTGCGCCTCGGCCAGGGTCTCGGCGTACCGGTCGCGTCCGGGGAGCTTCAGGAGCCGGATGAGCGGCGGCAGGGTGAGGCCCTGCACCACGAGGGTGCCGATCACGGTGGTGAAGGTGAGGAAGAGGACGAGGTTGCGGGCCGGGAACCGCTCCCCGTCGGCGACGACGGGGATGGAGAAGGCGATGGCCAGGGAGACCACGCCGCGCATGCCGGCCCAGCCGACGACGAGCGGCGCCCGCCAGTCCACCTCGGGCTCCCGCTCCCGGATGCGCGGGGAGGTCCAGCGGGGCAGGAAGGTCGCGGGGTAGACCCAGACGAACCGGACGACGACCACGGCGACGAAGACCCCGACCGCGTACCGGGCCGCCTCCCCGATGCCGTACCGGCCGAGTCCCTCGACGACGTACGGCAGCTGGAGGCCGATCAGGGCGAAGACGGAGGACTCCAGGACGAAGGCGACCATCTTCCAGACGGCCTCCTCCTGGAGCCGGGTCGCGAAGTCGACCTTCCAGGCCTTGTGACCGAGGAAGAGGCCGACCACGACGACCGCGAGGACGCCGGAGGCGCCGACCTCCTCGGCGGCGGCGTACGCGATGAACGGGATGAGCAGGGACAGGGTGTTCTGGAGGAGGGCCTCGCGCAGATGCGTGCGGAGCCAGTGGATCGGGACCATCAGGACCAGGCCGATGCCGATGCCACCGAGCGCGGCGAGCGCGAACTCCCCGAAGCCGCCGGCCCAGCTGACCCCCTCGCCGACGGCGGCCGCGAGGGCGACCTTGTACGCGGTGATCGCGGTGGCGTCGTTCACGAGGGACTCGCCCTGGAGGATCGTGGTGATCCGGTGCGGCAGCCCGAGCCTGCGGGCGATGGCGGTGGCGGCGACCGCGTCCGGCGGGGCGATCACGGCGCCGAGCACCAGGGCGGCGGTGAGCGGCAGATCGGGCACGAGGACGTAGGCGAGCCAGCCCACGGCCACGGTGGCGAAGAGGACGTACCCGACGGAGAGCAGCGCGACGGGCCGGATGTTGGCCCGCAGGTCGAGGTACGAGGAGTCGACCGCGGCCGTGTAGAGGAGCGGGGGCAGGATCAGCGGGAGCACGATGTGCGGGTCGAGGGTGTAGTCGGGCACCCCCGGGACGTACGAGGCGGCGAGGCCGACCGCGACGAGCAGCAGCGGGGCGGGCACCGGGGTCCTGCGGGCGGACCCGGCCACGGCGGCGCTCACCGCCACCAGTGCCACCAGCTGTAGTGCGTCCATCTCCGACCCCGTTCCCCTGCCGCAACGTAACCTGGCCATCATGAGTGAGTGCCTCCACCTGGCCGAAATGCCGCGCCCCGAGCCCGTGCCGCTGGCCGACACCTGTCCCGAGTGCCTGGCGGACGGCACGCACCCGGTCCAGCTGCGGCTCTGTCTGAGCTGCGGACACGTGGGCTGCTGCGACTCCTCGCCGGGGCAGCACGCGACGGGGCACTTCTCCTCGACCGGGCACCCGGTGATGCGGACCTTCGAACCGGGCGAGTCCTGGCGCTGGTGCTTCGTCGACGGCTCGATCGTCTGACGGCGGGCGTGCCGTCCCCGCGGCCGGCGGTCACGGACGCGCGGTCGTCCCGCGGCCGGTGCGGTCACGGACGGTTCGACCGCCCGGACGCTGGGTACGTCACCCCTCCGCGGATTCTCCGCGGCTGCCGGTGCGGGGGCGAGGAGACCGTCGGTCTCCGGGGCTCACGGCGACACGGCAGGATGGATCGCGATAGCGTCACGGCGGACCGCGCAGGCTCCCTGCGTACCGCCCGGTCCGGGGGCCTCTCCCCCCGGACCCCGAATGAGCTTGTGCCACCTTGGAGGTGAGGGTGTCCCAGATCGCAGGCGAGCCCGGGACCCAGGACTTCGTGGAAGTCCGGCTGCCCGCTGCGGGTGCCTATCTGTCCGTGCTGCGTACGGCCACGGCCGGCCTCGCGGCGCGCTTGGACTTCACCCTCGACGAGATCGAGGACTTGCGGATCGCGGTCGACGAGGCCTGCGCCATCCTGCTCCAGCAGGCCGTGCCGGGGTCCGTCCTCAGCTGTGTCTTCCGGCTGATCGACGACTCCCTCGACGTGACGGTCTCCGCCCCGACGACGGACGGCCGGGCGCCCGAGCGGGACACCTTCGCGTGGACCGTGCTGTCGGCGCTGGCCGGAAAGGTGGAGTCGTCGGTGGCCGATGACCGCACGGTCTCGATCAGCCTGTACAAACAGCGCGGCGCGGGGCCAGGCCCGGCGTGAGGAGCGGGGACGCGACGGCCGGCATCCCTGAGCAGCAGGCGCGGCCGAACAGGGTCGCTACGGAGCAGGCGGACCAGATGAGCGAGCACGAGCAGCACCCCGAGGTTCCCGAGGCACCGGGAGTCTCCGAGGCCCCCGCGGGTCCCGAGGCGCCGGCCCCCGACGAGGCCGGGGCGGCCGGGGCGGCTCCGGTGGCGGAGAAGGCCGAGGACGACGACGAGGACGGCGACGACGAGGGGCCGGACGCCCGCGCCGTCCCGGACCCGCACGACCGGAGCGGCGCCCGCGCCCTCTTCGTCCGGCTGCGCGAGCTGCCCGAGGGCTCCCCGGAGAAGGGGGAGCTGCGCAACCGGCTGGTACGCATGCACCTGCCTCTGGTGGAGCACCTGGCCCGGCGCTTCCGCAACCGCGGCGAGCCGCTGGACGACCTGACGCAGGTGGCGACGATCGGTCTGATCAAGTCGGTCGACCGGTTCGACCCGGAGCGCGGGGTGGAGTTCTCCACGTACGCGACGCCGACGGTCGTCGGCGAGATCAAGCGCCACTTCCGTGACAAGGGGTGGGCGGTCCGGGTGCCGCGCCGGCTCCAGGAGCTGCGGCTCTCGCTGACCACGGCGACGGCGGAGCTCTCCCAGCAGCACGGCCGCTCGCCGACGGTGCACGAGCTGGCGGAGCGGCTCGGGATCTCCGAGGAGGAGGTCCTGGAGGGGCTGGAGTCGGCCAACGCCTACTCGACGCTCTCGCTGGACGTCCCGGACACGGACGACGAGTCGCCGGCGGTGGCGGACACGCTGGGCGCGGAGGACGAGGCCCTGGAGGGGGTCGAGTACCGGGAGTCGCTCAAGCCGCTCCTGGAGGACCTGCCGCCGCGGGAGAAGCGGATCCTGCTGCTTCGCTTCTTCGGGAACATGACCCAGTCGCAGATCGCGCAGGAGGTGGGCATTTCACAGATGCACGTTTCTCGCCTGCTGGCTCGGACCCTGGCGTCGCTTCGGGAGAAGCTTCTGGTGGAGGAGTAGCCCGTCAGGCCTCCTGGCCGGGGCGCCGGATGCCGAGCGCCTCGGTCGTGGCCGGGTTCAGGAGGAGGACGAGGCCGGTCACGGCGAGGGCCGCGACGACGATGCCGTAGGGGATCACGCCGTCGGTCCGGAGCATCTGCCAGGCGACCGGCAGGGCGAGGACCTGGGTGATCACGGCCGGGCCGCGGCTCCAGGAGCGCATCCGCCACAGCCCGCGGGCGGCGGCGAGCGGGATCAGGCCGAGTGCGACCACCGTCACGCCGCCGGTCACGCCGCTGGTGGGGTCACCGCCGCCGGAGCCCCCGTCGAGGAGGGCCCGCACCAGCATGTAGACGCCTCCGGCGAGGAGCCCGAGGGCCTCGACGAGGACCACGCCCGCGGCGGCGGTCAGGCGGGCGGGGCGGGGGGTCTGCTCCGTACTGCTCATGGAGGGCAGCGTAACGGGGGCGGCCGGAGAACCGGGTCCGGGATCCCGGCGGAGACGTCCGGGGATCGGGCTGGACTGGGCCCGGTACCGCCGGGTAGGTACGCTGGCGCTCATGCGCGCACTTCTCGTGGTCAATCCGGCAGCCACCACCACCAGTGCCCGCACCCGTGACGTGCTCATCCACGCGCTGGCAAGCGAGATGAAGCTGGAGGCGGTCACCACCGAGTACCGCGGACACGCGCGTGACCTGGGCCGACGGGCCGCCGAGGCCGGGAACATCGACCTGGTCGTGGCCCTCGGCGGCGACGGCACGGTGAACGAGGTCGTCAACGGACTCCTGCACGACGGGCCCGATCCGGACCGGCTGCCGAGCCTCGCGGTGGTCCCCGGCGGCTCGACCAACGTCTTCGCCCGCGCCCTCGGACTGCCGAACGACGCCGTCGAGGCGACCGGCGCCCTGCTCGACGCGTTGCGTGAGCGGCGGTCACGGACGGTGAGCCTCGGGCTGGCGTCCGGGACGCCGGGAACCGAGGACGAGGCGGTGCCCGAACGCTGGTTCACCTTCTGCGCCGGGCTCGGTTTCGACGCGAGCGTCATCGGCCGGGTCGAACAGCAGCGCGAGCGCGGGAAGAGATCGACGCACGCCCTCTACCTGCGCCAGGTGGTGCGCCAGTTCCTGGGGGAGCCGAACCGCCGGCACGGCACGATCACCTTGGAGCGCCCCGGCGCGGAGCCGGTCGAGGACCTGGTCCTCTCCATAATCTGCAACACCTCCCCCTGGACCTACCTGGGCAATCGCCCGGTGTACGCGTCCCCGGAGGCGTCCTTCGAGACCGCGCTGGACGTGCTCGGGCTGCGCCGGCTCTCCACCCCGGCGGTGGCCCGTTACGGTGCCCAGCTGCTCACCTCGACCCCGGACCGGGGTCCGCGCGGCAGGCATGCCGTATCTCTGCACGACCTGACCGACTTCACCTTGCATTCGAAGGTTCCCCTCCCTCTGCAGATGGACGGAGACCACCTCGGACTGCGTACGAGCGTGACGTTCACAGGCGTACGCCGTGCACTGCGTGTGATTGTGTGAGTGGAAGGGCCCAAAGTCCTTTCACTCGAACGTTTAGGCGCGCATCCACCCCTTAGAAGTACGGCTGTGACCTAGCCGACACCGAGGAATCAAAAAAAACTTTCCGGAAGGGGTTGTATCCGCCCCTGGGGTTTGGGAGTCTCTTCTTGGCGATCGGGACGGCCCGCAACACCGGCCTCCACTGAGAGCCAGAACCCCTCCTCAGCACAAGGACCACACCAGTTCACCTGGCAGTCGGCCCTTCCCTTGCGGAGGGATTCGTGAAAGCGTTCACATTCACAAGCAACTCGCACGTAACACCGAGAGAGGTAGCAGCCATGGACTGGCGTCACAACGCCGTTTGTCGTGAGGAAGACCCCGAGCTGTTCTTCCCCATCGGCAACACCGGTCCTGCGCTGCTGCAGATCGAGGAAGCCAAGGCCGTCTGCCGCCGCTGCCCCGTCATGGAGCAGTGCCTGCAGTGGGCGCTCGAGTCCGGCCAGGACTCCGGCGTCTGGGGTGGCCTCAGCGAGGACGAGCGCCGCGCGATGAAGCGCCGTGCCGCTCGCAACCGGGCGCGTAACGCCAGCGCCTGAGCCACCTGCACAGCCTGAGGCACGCGGCGCGTACATCGCGTACGCAATCACCGCCCCCGAGCCGCAGCGCGCAGCAGTAACCCACAGCATTCGAGCCCCGGACCGATTCCCTTCGGTCCGGGGCTCGCTGCTGTGAACTCCCCTTATTTCTGCGGCTGTACGGGGATGTCGAGGACCACCTTCGTGCCGCGCCCGGCGCCCGGCAGCATGTCGAAGGAACCGCCCAACTCCCCTTCCACCAGGGTCCGTACGATCTGCAGGCCGAGGTTGCCGGCCCGCTGCGGGTCGAAGCCCTCGGGCAGGCCGCAGCCGTCGTCCTGGACCGTGATCAGGAGCCGGGCGTCCGTCCGGGTCTCGCCCCGCACGGCACTGACCTCGACCGTGCCCCGCTCCCCCTGCGCGAAGGCGTGTTCGAGCGCGTTCTGCAGGATCTCGGTGAGGACCATGGAGAGCGGGGTGGCGACCTCGGCGTCGAGGATGCCGAAGCGGCCGTTGCGCCGGCAGCTGACCTTGCCCGGGGAGATCTCGGCGACCATCGCGATGACCCGGTCGGCGATCTCGTCGAACTGCACCCGCTCGTCCAGGTTCTGGGACAGCGTCTCATGGACGATGGCGATCGAACCGACGCGCCGCACGGCCTCGTTGAGGGCCTCGCGGCCCCGGTCGGAGTCCATCCGGCGGGCCTGGAGGCGGAGCAGGGCGGCCACCGTCTGGAGGTTGTTCTTCACCCGGTGGTGGATCTCCCGGATGGTGGCGTCCTTGGTAATCAACTCGCGCTCGCGGCGGCGCAGTTCGGTGACGTCCCGGAGCAGGACGAGCGAACCGATCCGGGTTCCCTTGGGCTTGAGCGGGATCGCCCGCAGCTGGATCACTCCGCCGTTGCCCTCGACCTCGAACTCGCGGGGCGCGTAGCCGGAGGCCAGCTTGACCAGGGCTTCGTCCACCGGGCCCCGGGAGGGGGCGAGTTCGGCGGTGATCTGGCCGAGGTCCTGGCCGACCAGGTCGGCGGCGAGGCCGAGCCGGTGGTACGCGGAGAGGGCGTTCGGCGAGGCGTACTGGACGACGCCCTCGGCGTCGAGACGGACGAGACCGTCGCCGGCGCGCGGCGAGGAGTCCATGTCGACCTGCTCGCCGGGGAAGGGGAACGCTCCGGCGGCGATCATCTGGGCGAGGTCGGAGGCCGACTGGAGGTAGGTGAGCTCCAGTCGGGAGGGGGTGCGGACGGTCAGCAGGTTGGTGTTGCGGGCGATGACGCCGAGCACCCGGCCCTCGCGGCGCACGGGGATGGACTCGACCCGCACCGGGACCTCCTCGCGCCACTCCGGGTCGCCCTCGCGGACGATCCGGCCCTCGTCGAGGGCGGCGTCGAGCAGCGGGCGGCGGCCGCGCGGAACCAGGTGGCCGACCATGTCGTCCTGGTAGGAGGTCGGGCCGGTGTTGGGCCGCATCTGGGCGACGGAGACGTACCGCGTGCCGTCGAGGGTGGGGACCCAGAGCACGAGGTCGGCGAAGGAGAGGTCGGAGAGCAGCTGCCACTCCGACACCAGCAGATGGAGCCACTCGAGGTCGGAGTCGCTCAGGGCGGTGTGCTGGCGGACGAGGTCGTTCATGGAGGGCACGGTGCGAGCGTACCTGCGGAATTACAGGGGCCGTGAACCTGGATCTGCGGGGCTCCGTGTTGGAGGATGGGCCGGGAAGGACCGTGTTCCTGTGGATGGACAGACAATAATGGTCTAGTCCACAATGAAAAATACAGAGCCTCCGTCCTCCCCGCACAGGAGGATGGAACGAGGTACCCGGCGCTCTCTGCCCTGACTGCGCCGAGACCTCCCCCACGGCCGAGGGACCGCACACCCCCGGCCGGGCAACTCCGGGCTGCGGTGCCGGGCGGGCCGAGGGTCCCGCCGGGCGCCGCGGCCCGCGGGTTTTCCGGGGCCTCTCGCCCCCGGTCCGCCGACGGACCGCGCCCCCCCCAGGCGGACCGAGTCTCCCCAGGCGGACCGAGTCTCCCCAGGCGGACCGCGTCCCCTCAGGCCGGCCAGGCGCGCATCGCCGTTTCCGCCACCGCGGCCAGTTCCTCCGCCGTCGCCCCGTCGCGGGTCCGCAGGGACTCCTCGACCTCCGGGGTCGGGCGGTTCACGGCCGCGGAGATCACCGGCCGGCCGAGCGGATGGCCGGGCTCCGTGAAGAGCACGGCGGCGAAGGACGCGGCCGCCGCGATCGAGGAGGCCCGGGCGGGGCGGGGCGGGGTTCGAGTGGCTGGTGGGGCGGGTGCGGTCGACGATGGAGGCGGCGCCGTCCGCGGGGCGGAACGGCATGAGGAGAGGGCCTCCCCTCTGCTAGATTTGACCTTAGATTGGTCTATACCACACGGTCCTTTCAGCAGCCCCTCACCAGATCGGCAGGCACAGCGTGGAAGTTGTCATCGTCAAGGACGCCGAGGCCGGCGGCGAGCTCATCGCGGACGGCATCGCCGACCTCCTGCGCCGCAAGCCCGACGCGCTGCTCGGCGTGGCCACGGGCTCGACCCCGATCCCGATCTACGACGCCCTCGTCGCCCGGGTGTCCGCCGGCGCCGTGGACGCCTCCCGGGCGCGGATCGCCCAGCTGGACGAGTACGTCGGCCTGCCCGCGGGGCACCCGGAGTCGTACCGCTCCACCGTGCTCCGCCAGGTCGTCGAGCCGCTCGGGCTCTCCCCGGAGGCCTTCATGGGTCCCGACGGCTCCGCCGAGGACGTCCTGGCGGCCTGCGAGGCCTACGACAAGGCGCTGGTCGACGCCGGCGGCGTGGACCTGCAGATCCTCGGCATCGGCACCGACGGGCACATCGGCTTCAACGAGCCGTGCTCCTCGCTCGCCTCCCGCACCCGGATCAAGACGCTCACCGAGCAGACCCGCGTGGACAACGCCCGCTTCTTCGACGACGACATCGAGCAGGTGCCGCACCACGTCATCACCCAGGGCATCGGCACCATCCTGGAGGCCCGCCACCTGGTGCTGCTCGCCACCGGCGAGGGCAAGGCCGAGGCCGTGGCGCAGACCGTCGAGGGCCCCGTGGCCGCGCTCGTGCCGGCCTCCGCGCTGCAGCTGCACCCGCACGCCACGGTCGTCGTGGACGAGGCCGCCGCCTCCGAGCTGAAGCTCGCGGACTACTTCCGCCACACCTTCGCGAACAAGCCCGCCTGGCAGGGCATCTAGGACCCGTACGGGGAGGGGCCCGGGTACCTGTCCAGGTACCCGGGCCCCTCCCCGTCTCTCCTCAGGCCTTTCCCGGGCCTTTCCTCAGGAGCCGGTTCCGACGACGGCTTCGGCGGCGGCGCGGCCGCAGACCCGGGCCGCGCCGTGGGTGGCGATGTGCAGGGCCCCGCGGGGCTCCGCCTCGTTGAGGCCCATCTCGACCACGACGGTGTCGGGGCGGGCGGCGAGGAGGCCGTCCAGGGCCCGGGTCATCCACGGGTGCCGGTGGGCGTCCCGTACGACCGCCACGATCCGCCGCTCCCCCGCGGCGGCCAGGACGGCGTCCACGGACGACTCGCCGTACGAGCCGCCCTCCGTGCCGGGCAGCAGGCGCTCCAGCTCGGCCGCGACGCCCCAGGGCGTCTCGTCGCCGACCGCGAAGTTCGCGACCGGGGTGAAGGAGGCCACGTAGGGGGCGCCGGTCACCGGTGTGTGGGGCCGCTCCCCCCGGGTCACCTTCAGGGCCCGGCGGGCCGCGACGAGTCCGATGTCGGCGCCGGGCGCGGTCCCCTCCTGCACTGCCGCGCCCGGCACCGAACCAGCCCCCCTGGCCCGGTGCGCCTGGGTCCAGGCCGCCAGGGCGCGCACGCGCGCCGCGGCGTCGGCCAGCCGCTCCTCGGGCAGTTCACCGGTCCGCACCGCGTCGACGAGGGCGTCCCGCAGCCGCAGCACGGTGCCCTCGTCGCACAGCCCGCCGCCGACGCAGATGGCGTCGGCGCCCGCGGCGATCGCGAGGACGGATCCGCGCTCGATGCCGTACGTCGCCGCGACGGCCCGCATCTCCATGCCGTCGGTGACGATCAGCCCCTCGAAGCCCAGCTCCTGGCGCAGCAGACCGGTGAGGATCTGCGGGCTCAGGGTGGCCGGACGACGGGGGTCGAGCGCGGAGAGCAGAATATGCGCGCTCATGACCGCTTTGGTACCCGCGGCGACGGCCGCGCGGAAAGGCACCAGCTCACGGGTGTGCAGTGTGGCGAGGTCCACATCGATCCGGGGCAGCGCGTCGTGCGAATCGACGTTGGTGTCGCCGTGTCCGGGGAAGTGCTTCGTGCAGGCCGCGACCCCGACGCCCTGGAGGCCGTCGACGTACGCCACGGTGTGCCGGGCGACCAGGTCCGGGTCCGGTCCGAAGGAGCGGACGCCGATGACCGGGTTCTCGGCGTTGGAGTTGACGTCCGCCGAGGGCGCCCAGTTCAGGTCGACGCCGCACTCCACGAGCCGGCGGCCGAGCTCGCGGGCGACGGCCCGGGTGAGCTCGACGTCGTCGACGCTGCCCAGCGCGTAGTTGCCGGGGAAGGACGAGCCCTGCTTGACCTCCAGGCGGGTGACGTCCCCGCCCTCCTCGTCGATGGCGACGAGGACGTCGTCCCGCTCGGCGCGCAGCCGCCCGGTGAGGGCGGCGAGCTGCTCGGGATCGGCGATGTTGCGGCCGAAGAGTCCGACCGAGGAGAGGCCCTCGCCGATGCGGCGGAGCAGCCAGTCGGGGGCGGTGGTGCCGACGAAGCCGGGCTGGAGGACCGTGAGCGCGTCACGGGTCAGGGTGTCCGCGCCGCGTACGAGTGTGGTCATGGAGAGCCGTTATCCCTTCACCGCGCCGGCGGTCATGCCGCCGACGGCCTTGCGCTGGAGGAAGAGGAAGACGATGAGCACGGGGAGGGCGAAGAGCGTGGAGGCGGCCATGGTGGCCCCCCAGTCGCTGCCGAAGGCGGTCTGGAACTGGGTCAGCCAGAGCGTCAGGGTCTGCGACTCCTTCTCCTTGTTCAGCATGAGGATCATGGCGAACTCGTTCCAGGCGGTGATGAAGCCGAAGAGCGAGGTCGACATCAGGCCGGGCGCGAGCAGCGGGAAGATCACCTTGCGGAAGGCCTGGCCGCGGGTGCAGCCGTCGATCTGCGCGGCCTCCTCCAGTTCGACCGGGACGGCGGCGATGAAGCCGCGCAGGGTCCAGATCGTGAAGGGGAGGACCATGACGAAGTAGATGAGCGTGAGCATCGGGATGCTGTTCAGCAGGTCGTTCTCACGGGAGATCATGTACATCGCGATGACCATGACCTCCCAGGGGGCCATCTGCGCCATCATCACGACGAGGACGATGCCCTTGCGCCCCTTGAACTTGAGGCGGGCGATCGCGAAGCTCGCGGCCAGGGCGACGACCAGGGCGAGGAGCACGGCGCCGATGGTGACCGTGAGGCTGTTGGTGACGTACGTCCAGAACAGGTCGACGCCGGTCGCGGTCTTGTAGTTCTCGAACGTCGGCGTGAAGACGAAGACCGGGTCCTTGGTCATGATCTCGTGCTGCGGCTTCAGCGAGGACGAGAACATCCAGTAGACCGGGAAGACGAACACGACCGCGATCAGGAGGGCGCCGAGGTTCTTGGCGACCGCGGCGACGGTGAGCGGCTTCCTGGTGCGCAGCTTCTGCGGGGTCGGGGTGGTGGCGGTGCTCACAGCTGCTCCTCCTCCTTCAGGATCAGGCGGAAGTAGAAGGACATGACCGCGATGAGCATCACGATCGTCAGGATGGAGATGGCGGCGGCGACACCGTAGTGGAACTGTCCGACGCCCTCGATGTAGGCGAAGACCGGGAGCGTCTCCGAACCGCGGTCGGGGCCGCCCAGGTTCATGGCGTAGACCTGCGCGAACGCCTTGAAGATCCAGATGATCTCCAGGAACGTCGTGATCATGAAGAAGGACCGGAGGTTCGGGAAGACCACGGCCCAGAAGGTCCGCCAGCCGCTCGCGCCGTCCATCTTCGCGGCCTCGTACAGCTCGGAGCCGATGGTGGTCAGGCCGGCGTACATGTTGAGGGCGACGAACGGGACGGAGCCCCAGACGAGCAGGATCAGGACGATGACCAGGGTGGAGAAGCCGGTCTCGAACCAGTTGTGCTGGTCGTAGCCGGAGAAGCCCAGCGTGCGCATCAGCCAGTTCACGACGCCGAACTGCTCGTCGAAGAGCCAGCGGAAGACCGTGACGGAGGCGACGATCGGCATGGCCCAGGCGAACATCAGGGCCAGGGAGAGGACCAGGCGCATCTTCTTGCCGAGGCGGTTGAGCAGCAGGCCGATGCCCGTGCCGATCGCCATGATGAGGGCGACGTTGACGGCCGTGAAGACGACGCTGCGGACGACGACGGTCCAGAAGTCCGCGTCGCCGAGGAGGCCGGTGTAGTTGTCGAAGCCGGTCCAGACCGTCTCGCGGGTGATGAACTCCTTCCGGTTGAGCTGCTGGAAGGAGAGGATCACGTTGCGGATCAGCGGGTAGAGCAGCAGCACCGCCATGGACAACAGGGCCGGCGCGACGAGCAGGTAGGGCAGCACCCCGCCGGGCAGGGAGCGCCTGCCTCGTGGAGGCTGAAGGACTGCCTTCGGGCCCGGAGGGGGTGGCGGAGTCTGCGACTTCCCTGCCGCCCTCCCGGGCGCGTCCTGGGGACCGGCGGTCGCCGTCCCCTGGGAGTCCACGGTCATGGTCTCATTCCTCGCGGTTCTGGGGCTCCCGCGCCCACCGGGGCACGGCCCGGGGGAGCGGGCCGCTGATCACTGCATCGCTGCGACGCCCCGGTGGTGCGGCCGGTGCGGACCGGCCGCACCACCGGGGCCGTGGATCACTGCTGGTTGATGCGCTCGTCGATGACCTTGTCGGCCGCCTCGCCGGCCTTCTTGGCGTCCTCGCCCTTCAGGACCTTGGTCATGTAGTCCTTGATCGGGTTCGGGGCGGTCTCGACGTTCGCCCAGCCCGGGGTGACCGGGGTGACCTTGCCGGAGACGGAGGAGGCGGCCATGGCCTCGGCGAAGGAGCCCGCGGCCGGCTTGAACTGCGCGGAGTCGGTGTTGGGAAGCAGCGCGCCCTCGGTGGCGGCGGCGTACTTCGTCATGAACTCCTTGCCGGCGGCGAGGGCCAGCCACTCCTTCGCGAGGTCCTTGTTCTTGGAGCGCTCGGCGATGGCGAGGTTCGAGCCGCCGAGGAAGACGGAGCCCGGCTTGTCGGCGGTCTTGCCCGGGATCGGGAAGTAGCCGAAGTCGGCGGTCTTGCCGGCCTTCTTCATGGCGTCGATCGCGCCGCCGGCCTCCCAGCCGAGGCCGATCCAGGACGCCACGCCGCCCTTGGGGACGATGTCGGTGGACTGCTGCGGGGTCGCCTCGTCCTTGTCCTTCGGAGCGGTCGAGTAGGACGCCAGCTCCTTGTAGAAGTTCATGGCGCTGACGGCCTCGGGGGAGGACAGGTTGCCCTTCCACTTGTCGCCGTCCTTGACCGCGAGGTCGCTGCCCTCGTCCCAGACGAGGCCGGCGAGGACGTACCAGGACTGACCCGGCAGGTAGATGGCCTGCGACTTGGGGTCGGACGCCTTGAGCTTCTTCAGGCCGTCGATCCACTCGGCGCGGGTCTTCGGCGGGGTGACGCCGGCCTTCTTGAAGGCGGCCTTGTCGTAGACGACGACGCGGTTGGCGGCGTACCAGGGGGCGGAGTAGAGCTTGCCGTCCAGCTCGTTGGAGGCGACCATGCCCTTGTTCCAGGCGTCGTAGCCGAGCGCGGCCTTGTCGCCGGAGAGGTCGGCGAGGCCGCCGGTGACCGCGTAGCCGGCGGTCTGCGTGTTGCCGAGCTCCAGGACGTCCGGCGGGGTGTCCTCGGAGAGGGCGGTGGTGACCTTCTCCTGGATGCCGTTCCAGATCTGCTTCTCGACCTTGACCTTGACGCCCGGGTGCTTGGCCTCGAAGGCCTTGTTCACCTCGGCCATCCAGGCGTCCGGAGCGGATCCGTCCATGACCCAGACGGTCAGGCTCTTGTCGCCGCCGGCAGTCCCCTTGCCGCCGTCCTTGCCGCTGTCGCTGTCCGAACCACACGCAGCGATGGAGACCATCATGCCCGCGACGCCGATCGCCGCGATGAGCTTGCGCTTCACGCCACCCTCCTCAGGGATGCCTGCAACCCCTGCCCACCGCGCGAAGACATACGTCAGGTAGTGCTCGTGGGGCTGGGACCTGGTCTTTAATGGTTTAGACCAGTACCCGGAGCTTGGCCTAGACCTTTAGGGGTGTCAAGGGTGTATAAGAAGGGCAGTCGCGTCCGTTATCGGACCGACACCTGAGGGAGGGCGACGACCCGTGACCGGTCCGTGCCACCATGTGAGCCGCGACAGACGGAGGAGCCGGTGACGGCAGCAGCACAGGACTCGGGAAGGCAGGCCATGGCCACGGACGCGGGCAGTACGGAGACAGAGGGCGGGACGCCGACCCGCACCGCGCGCGTGCCCAAGTACTACCGACTGAAGCGGCACCTGCTCGACATGACGGAGACCCTGCCGCCCGGCACGCCGGTCCCGCCGGAGCGCACGCTCGCCGCCGAGTTCGACACCTCGCGCACCACCGTGCGCCAGGCGCTCCAGGAGCTGGTCGTCGAGGGCCGGCTCGAGCGCATCCAGGGCAAGGGCACCTTCGTGGCCAAGCCCAAGGTCTCGCAGGCCCTGCAACTCACCTCCTACACGGAGGACATGCGCGCCCAGGGCCTGGAGCCCACCTCGCAGCTCCTCGACATCGGGTACGTCACGGCCGACGACACCCTCGCCGGGCTGCTCGACATCTCGGCCGGCGGCCGGGTGCTCCGCATCGAGCGCCTGCGCCTGGCGAGCGGCGAGCCGATGGCGATCGAGACCACCCACCTGTCGGCGAAGCGCTTCCCCGCGCTGCGCCGCTCGCTGGTGAAGTACACCTCGCTCTACACGGCGCTCGCCGAGGTCTACGACGTGCACCTCGCCGAGGCCGAGGAGACCATCGAGACCTCCCTCGCCACCCCGCGCGAGGCCGGGCTGCTCGGCACGGACGTGGGCCTGCCGATGCTGATGCTCTCCCGCCACTCGCTGGACGCCCGGGGCGAGCCGGTGGAGTGGGTGCGGTCCGTCTACCGCGGCGACCGGTACAAGTTCGTGGCGCGCCTCCAGCGCCCCAACGGCTGAGGGCGCCCGCGACTGACGGTTGATCCGTTATACGGACGGGGGTTCCTAACAGCGGGACCGTCCCCTAGATTTCCTCGGCACCACGAGGTGATCAGTGAGGGGACGGTCTCGCCATGTCAGAACCGACACAAGGGAAACAACCGGTCATCACACCGGTGAGAGTGGTGATCGCGCTCTGCCTCTTCGCGCCGTTCGTCGCGATGCTCTGGGTGAGCTCCTACGCGAAGGTGGATCCGGCCTTCGCCGGCATCCCCTTCTTCTACTGGTACCAGATGCTCTGGGTCGTGATCTCGACCGCCCTGACCATGCTCGCGTACCAGCTCTGGAAGCGCGACCAGCGCGCCCGCAAGGGAGGTGACGCGCGATGAAGGACGGCGTGAACGGCGTGGCGCTCGGCGTCTTCGTCTTCTTCTTCCTGGCCGTCACGGTCATGGGCTTCCTGGCCGCGCGCTGGCGCAAGGCCGAGAACGAGCACAGCCTCGACGAATGGGGCCTGGGCGGCCGGTCGTTCGGCACCTGGGTCACCTGGTTCCTGCTCGGCGGCGACCTCTACACGGCGTACACCTTCGTCGCCGTCCCCGCGGCCATCTACGCGGCGGGCGCGGCCGGCTTCTTCGCCGTCCCGTACACGATCCTGGTGTACCCGCTGATCTTCACCTTCCTGCCGCGCCTCTGGTCGGTCTCGCACAAGCACGGGTACGTCACCACCTCCGACTTCGTGCGCGGCCGTTTCGGCTCCAAGGGCCTGTCGCTCGCGGTGGCGATCACCGGCATCCTCGCCACCATGCCGTACATCGCGCTCCAGCTCGTCGGCATCCAGGCCGTCCTGGACGTGATGGGCGTCGGCGGCGGCGAGGACACGAACTGGTTCGTCAAGGACCTGCCGCTGCTCATCGCCTTCGGCGTCCTCGCGGCGTACACGTACTCCTCCGGCCTGCGCGCCCCCGCGCTCATCGCCTTCGTCAAGGACACGCTGATCTACATCGTCATCGCGGTGGCGATCATCTACATTCCGATCAAGCTCGGCGGCTTCGACGAGATCTTCGACAAGGCGGGCGAGGCCTTCGCGCAGACCAACCCGGCGACCGGCAAGCCGCGCGGCGCGCTCGCCCCGGGCGAGGCGGGCCAGTGGACGTACGCGACGCTCGCGCTCGGCTCGGCCCTCGCGCTCTTCATGTACCCGCACTCCATCACGGCGACCCTGTCGTCCCGGAGCCGGAACGTCATCCGCCGCAACACCACGATCCTGCCGCTGTACTCGCTGATGCTGGGCCTGCTCGCGCTGCTCGGCTTCATGGCGATCGCCGCCGGCATCAAGGTCAAGAACGGCCAGCTCGCCATCCCGCAGCTCTTCGAGACCATGTTCCCGGACTGGTTCGCGGGCGTCGCGTTCGCCGCGATCGGCATCGGCGCGCTCGTCCCGGCCGCGATCATGTCGATCGCCGCGGCCAACCTCTTCACCCGCAACATCTACAAGGACTTCATCAGGAAGGACGCCACCCCGGCCCAGGAGACCAAGGTCTCCAAGCTGGTCTCCCTCCTGGTGAAGGTCGGCGCGCTCGTCTTCGTCCTCACCATGGACAAGACGGTCGCCATCAACTTCCAGCTGCTCGGCGGCATCTGGATCCTCCAGACCTTCCCGGCGCTCGTCGGCGGCCTGTTCACCCGCTGGTTCCACCGCTGGGCGCTGCTCGCCGGCTGGGCCGTCGGCATGGTCTACGGCACGGCCGCCGCGTACGGCGTCGCCAGCCCGACCCAGAAGCACTTCGGCGGCTCGGCCGCCGAGATCCCCGGCATCGGCGAGATCGGCTACATCGGCCTCACCGCCTTCGTGCTCAACGTCCTCGTCACGGTCGTCCTGACCTTCGTCCTCAAGGCCGTGAAGGCCCCCGAGGGCGTCGACGAGACCTCCCCGGAGGACTACACGGCGGACGCGGGCGACGCGGGCGTCCGACCCCTCCCGAAGGTCGGTGCCGAGACGCACTGACCGCGGAACACCCCGCGGGGGCAC